>NZ_JBMDJL010000039.1:0-1603 GCF_057809175.1 Pseudomonas sp. FG43 | reverse complement strand
TGCGCACGGTATCGAAGCTGGTGCTCAGGCTGATGATGGTGTGCTGCACGGTTTCCCCGGCGCGGGCATTACGGGTTCTCTGGTAGGTGTAGTCGGTGATCGTCGAGAGGCCATTGAGGGTCTGGGTGTCCTGCAACTTGCGCCCGTGCTGATAACGATCGGTGGGTTGGTGGATGTAGGTGAACGCGGTGTGTTGCAGTTCGGTTTCATCCAGGCCGTTCACTTGCAGCAGACGCTCATCGGTCACGGCCAGCCAGCCGGGCGTTGCGCCGCCACCCACGCCGGTTTGCAGCGCGTAGCGATACGCAGTGCGCAATACCGGGGCCTCGCCGGGCGCGCCGGGGACCGGCGTGACGGTGGTGTCCTGCACGGTCCTTACAAAACCTTGCGGGTCGGGCGGGCAGCCATCGCCACCGGCGGCCGGGTAATAGCGCCGGGTTTCCAGGGTGCCGTCGGGGTTTTCCTGGGTCAGCAGGTTGCCGAAGGTGTCGAAGGTGGTGCGGGTGGTTTCTTCATGGGTCTGGCTGGAAGCGCTGGGGTGATACCAGATCTTCAGCACTTCACGGGGCAACTGGCACTGGGCCGGTTGCTGGTCGAAGGGCAAGCCCGGCGTGCTGTGATATGTGGTGCGGGTGCTGAGCACATTGTCGCTTTGGGTGACGGTTTCTTCGGTCAGCAGGTGGAAGTTGTTGAAGGCCCGCACCGTGGTGCGCAAGGCCTTGCCATCGAACCAAAGCATTTCCGTACTGTTGTAGGTGTAGCTCTGATTGGCCTTGTAGAGATTGTCCAGACCATCGTCGTCCCAGATCAGCCCGCTGGCGTTGAAGCCCAGAAAGTTGGTGTTGGAATATTGATAACGCACCTCGACCGGCGGCTGGCCGAAGCCGGGGCGCTGCTCATGCCGTGACACGCGGGGCAGCGAGGGGTAGCGGTTCTGCGGAAACTCATGGCCCTGAGCATCGTAGGTGATGAGTTCATGGCCACCCAGCGGGTTGTGTACCTGCGCCATGCACAGGTATTCATGGATCGGTTCGTACTGGAAGCGCCAGGCGGCCTGATTGTCGGTCGGCAGCACGATGCGGGTGACTTCGCCGTTGTTGAGCATCAGGCTGAAACGGACCAGGGGGTCGCCGCCGCTGCCTTGACCGGGGTGCAAGTCGACATTGATCTGCGCGGAGTTGGGGCGGGTAATCTCGAGCAGCAGGCCATAGTCGTCGCTGACGCTGCGCAGCACGGTTTCGTCGGCAAAGGTCTCGTAGGCCAGGCTGACCCGATGGCCTTCGGCGGAGTGGATTTCACTGACCCAGGCCTGGGTGTCGCCGCCGCGCAGGGTGAGGATTTCCACCAGGCCGGACTTGTGGGCCACCCGATAGCGGCCGGTGGCCTCGACGGAAAAATGAAAGCTGTCGATCTTGCGTTCAGGGACAGTGGGCTGGCTGGCCGAGCCTTCGATGCGGAAGGTTTCCCCGGTGGACAGCGAGAGGATGCGCGATACGGTATCGAAGTGCGACAGGCGCACGCTCCAGCCCTTGCCGAAGCCGGTGTTGCGGGGGCTCATGGGGCTGAAGCCGAGGCTGAGGGGCACCGTGGGTCCGCACAGGTG
>NZ_JBMDJL010000038.1:0-2500 GCF_057809175.1 Pseudomonas sp. FG43 | reverse complement strand
GAAAGGCGAAAAGAACCCCGGAGAGGGGAGTGAAATAGATCCTGAAACCGTATGCGTACAAGCAGTGGGAGCCCACTTTGTTGGGTGACTGCGTACCTTTTGTATAATGGGTCAGCGACTTATATTCAGTGGCAAGCTTAACCGAATAGGGGAGGCGTAGCGAAAGCGAGTCTTAATAGGGCGTTTAGTCGCTGGGTATAGACCCGAAACCGGGCGATCTATCCATGGGCAGGTTGAAGGTTAGGTAACACTGACTGGAGGACCGAACCGACTACCGTTGAAAAGTTAGCGGATGACCTGTGGATCGGAGTGAAAGGCTAATCAAGCTCGGAGATAGCTGGTTCTCCTCGAAAGCTATTTAGGTAGCGCCTCATGTATCACTGTAGGGGGTAGAGCACTGTTTCGGCTAGGGGGTCATCCCGACTTACCAAACCGATGCAAACTCCGAATACCTACAAGTGCCGAGCATGGGAGACACACGGCGGGTGCTAACGTCCGTCGTGAAAAGGGAAACAACCCAGACCGTCAGCTAAGGTCCCAAAGTCATGGTTAAGTGGGAAACGATGTGGGAAGGCTTAGACAGCTAGGAGGTTGGCTTAGAAGCAGCCACCCTTTAAAGAAAGCGTAATAGCTCACTAGTCGAGTCGGCCTGCGCGGAAGATGTAACGGGGCTCAAACCATGCACCGAAGCTACGGGTATCACCTTTTGGTGATGCGGTAGAGGAGCGTTCTGTAAGCCTGTGAAGGTGAGTTGAGAAGCTTGCTGGAGGTATCAGAAGTGCGAATGCTGACATGAGTAACGACAATGGGTGTGAAAAACACCCACGCCGAAAGACCAAGGTTTCCTGCGCAACGTTAATCGACGCAGGGTTAGTCGGTCCCTAAGGCGAGGCTGAAAAGCGTAGTCGATGGAAAACAGGTTAATATTCCTGTACTTCTGGTTATTGCGATGGAGGGACGGAGAAGGCTAGGCCAGCTTGGCGTTGGTTGTCCAAGTTTAAGGTGGTAGGCTGAGATCTTAGGTAAATCCGGGATCTTAAGGCCGAGAGCTGATGACGAGTGTTCTTTTAGAACACGAAGTGGTTGATGCCATGCTTCCAAGAAAAGCTTCTAAGCTTCAGGTAACCAGGAACCGTACCCCAAACCGACACAGGTGGTTGGGTAGAGAATACCAAGGCGCTTGAGAGAACTCGGGTGAAGGAACTAGGCAAAATGGCACCGTAACTTCGGGAGAAGGTGCGCCGGTGAGGGTGAAGGACTTGCTCCGTAAGCCCACGCCGGTCGAAGATACCAGGCCGCTGCGACTGTTTATTAAAAACACAGCACTCTGCAAACACGAAAGTGGACGTATAGGGTGTGACGCCTGCCCGGTGCCGGAAGGTTAATTGATGGGGTTAGCGCAAGCGAAGCTCTTGATCGAAGCCCCGGTAAACGGCGGCCGTAACTATAACGGTCCTAAGGTAGCGAAATTCCTTGTCGGGTAAGTTCCGACCTGCACGAATGGCGTAACGATGGCGGCGCTGTCTCCACCCGAGACTCAGTGAAATTGAAATCGCTGTGAAGATGCAGTGTATCCGCGGCTAGACGGAAAGACCCCGTGAACCTTTACTATAGCTTTGCACTGGACTTTGAATTTGCTTGTGTAGGATAGGTGGGAGGCTTTGAAGCGTGGACGCCAGTCTGCGTGGAGCCATCCTTGAAATACCACCCTGGCAACTTTGAGGTTCTAACTCAGGTCCGTTATCCGGATCGAGGACAGTGTATGGTGGGTAGTTTGACTGGGGCGGTCTCCTCCTAAAGAGTAACGGAGGAGTACGAAGGTGCGCTCAGACCGGTCGGAAATCGGTCGTAGAGTATAAAGGCAAAAGCGCGCTTGACTGCGAGACAGACACGTCGAGCAGGTACGAAAGTAGGTCTTAGTGATCCGGTGGTTCTGTATGGAAGGGCCATCGCTCAACGGATAAAAGGTACTCCGGGGATAACAGGCTGATACCGCCCAAGAGTTCATATCGACGGCGGTGTTTGGCACCTCGATGTCGGCTCATCACATCCTGGGGCTGAAGCCGGTCCCAAGGGTATGGCTGTTCGCCATTTAAAGTGGTACGCGAGCTGGGTTTAGAACGTCGTGAGACAGTTCGGTCCCTATCTGCCGTGGACGTTTGAGATTTGAGAGGGGCTGCTCCTAGTACGAGAGGACCGGAGTGGACGAACCTCTGGTGTTCCGGTTGTCACGCCAGTGGCATTGCCGGGTAGCTATGTTCGGAAAAGATAACCGCTGAAAGCATCTAAGCGGGAAACTTGCCTCAAGATGAGATCTCACTGGAACCTTGAGTTCCCTGAAGGGCCGTCGAAGACTACGACGTTGATAGGTGGGGTGTGTAAGTGCTGTGAGGCATTGAGCTAACCCATACTAATTGCCCGTGAGGCTTGACCATATAACACCCAAGCAATCTGCGAAGAGCGGATTGTGGTGTAGTGAAGATGACGAACCGAAAGTTTG
>NZ_JBMDJL010000037.1:0-5095 GCF_057809175.1 Pseudomonas sp. FG43 | reverse complement strand
TGTCGTATTGATACGTTGAAACCGGCTCTATGCGCTGATTGGCGAAGTACCGGATAGGTTGGGCGCGGTCTTCGATACGAGTCACATTGCCCACCGGATCGTAGTCGTAAGTCAGGTCCTGCAAGACCTGCCCGTTACTGCGCCTGGAACTGAGTTGCACCAGACGACCGTCTTCATCCTGGTACTGCGCCGTGCTGATCACCCCATTGCCAGCAACTTCAGATTCGACCCGCTCCTGAGCGTCGTAGTGAATATCGCTGACGATAACCTGCGACGGCTTGCCCTGGAGTTGTAAGTGGCTCTCTTTCAACTGACCAGCAACAGAATGCGCCAACGCATGAGCATTCCCCTGCGCATCGGTTTGCCGAATGACCTCGCCAAGCGGGTTATATGACCAGCCCGTGGTCGCGCCGCTACCGGGCTCCAGCAAGGCGTCGCGCTCTGACAGTGATTCGGGCCGGTCGGGCGAATCGATAGTGCGCAGGAAATGCTGCGTCTGCTCGATCACTGCACCGGTCAAACCAAATTCACGACTCAACAGAGTGCCCGCTGGATCGTCGTGACGAATCAACTGGCCACACTGATTGCGGGGAGCCGAATGCACATCACCATAGGCGAGACGCTCGACACATCGGTCACGTTCAAAAACACCCGTTGGCCTGAGCAACGCATCGTATTCCATGCGCCGAATGGTGCCTCGGCCATCCCAGGCGTTCAGCTCTTCACGCCCCTCGCCAGGCAACGAAACCCGCCAACCGGCATCGACGCTCTCAGTGGCCAATATCTTGCCACTGAGCGAATGAATCATGGAAAGGTTGGCCGTCAATTGTGGCTCCAACAGCCGAGGATCCCAAGTACGAACCAGATGTCCTGCAAGGTCGAATTGCACATGGCCAACACGGGCGTCCAGCTCTTCGGTCACTTGGCAACGGTAGAATGCAATTGTATCGACAGGCAGACCGCGCGGATCTATCACCTGCAAGCTCGGAGTGTGTCGATGCAAATCAGCGGACCAGCCAGCCATGATTAGAATCGTCCCTGAATCCAGTCCCTTAAGGCTAGTTGTCAACCAACGTCAGGAAGGTATGCACTGGATGGGCGGCATTGATTTCAGCGGATACGGCTTGCGACCACTACCCTCTTTGGATAGAGGGTGGTTTTCATCGCAGGTCAGGCCGCCTGACCTGACCGGATCGGAGTTTCATTATCTGATCTAGATGATCATTGAATGAAAAATCGTTCCTGACGTCCGCCCTTGTATCGAAACGGTCCACAGACACATTATGCAAAACCTCGTTTTCCTGGGATGAAGTCTGAAGACCGACATAAACACTCCAAAAATCCGCACTCTGGGCCAACCACATTTCAAATGACTTGAACCCATGAGCCCAGGATCTGTAGCCCTTCCGCAAATCAATGTTCTGTTCAATCGCTCTTTCCTTATAACGACTTAATTCTCCGCACGTATATTCAACCGGATAATCAGCCCTCGTATCGAATACGTCATAATAGAATGCATCACCCGTATCCAAAACTGTGTGCGACAGTTCATGTACCAACGTATTTATTCGCCCCATGACATTTTGCCCTCTAAAATTCTGATTAAAAAATATCCGCTTATTGGGATCATACAAAAGAGTAAATGCCAATGTATCTGAAGCGTCTTTATGTCCCTTTCCATGCTCCACGTAAACGAGTTGCTCACGTAAATCTCCCCCTGCCTGATAGGCAGACATACCCTTGATAAGCTCTTCATAACCGGCAGCCACATAGGTCGCAAACGTATCTTCATGATTCGAGTTATCTGGAACCGGAGCGCCCACAAATTCATAGAGCCTGGTCACATCATTGGCTTTCAAACGCCTCACTTCGCGTTCCATCATTTGCAGACTTGTATCTATCGCAACATCGAGAGTAAAGACCAAAGGATGCTCACCCGCCTTCTGCATTTCCTCAACCCCTCGGTATTTAACATTCAGCTTCCTGATATATTTAAGAGACAGCTCACGCAGATCATTAATACCTTTATACCCCCTGCCGTCACTATCAAAACCACTGCATGGGTTATTCCTGACAAAACAGAACAGATTCAACCCATCCACAGTTCCCGCCGGGTCCGGATTGATCCAACGCTGCAACCACGGCGCGTAATACCGCAGGCCGTAGTAATACAACCCGGTTGCGTCTCGCTCCTTGCCTGAATAACGCACCGTCTTGTAGTTGGCTTCAATAGAATCGCGGTCAGCCCACCATGAAGTCCCACCAAATGGGTAATAACTTTCCTGGCTGATGATCTGAGCATCCTTGTCCAGCTCCAGGGTGCTTGACCCCAGATGATCGGTCAGGCTGTAGCGGTATTGATCATTGGTCAGTTCGGCAGGTTTTCCGGCCTGCCAGTGCAGAACACGCACGCCGTTGCGCCCGGCCTGTGCCGTGATGACCTGCAAGGTTTCGCCGGTGGCGGTATCGGTGCGGATTTCCAGACCCGGCAGGTAGCGCACTTCTGCGATATGGGTGACGGCCTTGGCCTGGGTCGTGCGCACTTTGCGTAGGCGTTGGCCGCTGGCGTCGTAGATATAGCGCTCGCTGTCGTCGACGCCGGACTCGCGCACAACCGGCCTTACCTCCTGCAACTGGTTACGAAGGTCCCAGCTCAGGGTTTGCCCCGCTTGCAATGCCAGCAGGTTGCCGTTGCCATCAAAAGCTGCGGCGATGTCTTCTTCGCTGGGCGGTTGGTTATTGATCACTGGCAGGCTGCGATTGCTATGCAAAGCGGTCACCAGAATCCGGGAATGACTCTGCGACCCGACATGAGTCAACTGCTTCAGATTGCCACCCGCATCGTAATCGTAGGTCTGCGTGTAATTGGCCAGTTGTGCGGGGTCCGCTGGGCTCTGAAAATCTGCAAAGACGGGGCCGTGATTGACCGTCGCCAGCTCTCGACCCGTGGCTTCTGTCAGTTGATACAGCGTGTCGTATTGATACGTTGAAACCGGCTCGATGCGCTGATTGGCGAAGTACCGGATCGGCTGGGCACGATCTTCGATATGAATCACGTTGCCGACCGGGTCGTAGTTGTAAGTCAGCTCCTGCAAGACCTGCCCATTACTGCGCCTGGAACTGAGTTGCACCAGACGGCCGTCTTCGTTCTGGTACTGCGCCGTACTGATCACACCATTGCCAGCCACTTCAGATTCGACCCGGTCCTGAGCGTCGTAGTGAATATCGCTGACGATAACCTGCGACGACTTGCCCTTGAGTTGTAAGCGGCTCTCTTTCAACTGACCAGCAACAGAATGCGCCAACGCATAAACATTCCCCTGCGCATCGGTTTGCCGAATGACCTCGCCAAGCGGGTTATATGACCAGCCCGTGGTCGCACCGCTACCGGGCTCCAGCAAGGCGTCGCGCTCTGTCAGTGATTCGGGCCAGTCGGGACCGGTGAAGTCCTTGAGAAAATGCTGCGTCTGCTCAATGACTGCACCATTCAAACCGAACTCGCTATTCAGCCACGTGCCCGCCGGATCGTCATGGCGAATCAATTGACCGCACAGATTCTGATCAGCCGAATCCGGCCCCCCATAGGAAAACCGCTGCACGCACAGAGAACCTTCAGACACGGCAATCGGCCGAAGCAACAAATCGTGAACAATACGACTCACGGTTCCTCGCCCATCCCAACTTTCAACCGCCTGGCCTGCGTCCCCCGGCAGCACCAAGCGCCAGCCGGCATCGACGCTGTCACAGGCCAGCATCCGACCGCTCAAAGAGTAAGTCATCGCGAGATTGGCAGGCGCCTGGTCGGCCCATAACCTCGGGTCCCACTGAAGAGCGGCACGCCCCGCAGCATTGAAAGAGTTTCGATGGACACGAACCTGAGGCTCCTCGGCTGCATCCCTACGACAAAAAGCCACCGCGGCCAGAGGAAGGCCGCGAGGGTCCATCCTCTGTAGTTCTGGCGTATGCCGGTATAATGCGGCAGATCGACTATTCATGTTTTGTCCTTGGGGGCTCTAAGCTGCAGCTTTTTTATTTATAAGCCTCAAGTAGCTTGTAGCCAGGAAGTGCGTCAGCCCCCTGGCAACACCCTGCGTATCTCCATCCGCAGGGTGTCGTTGGTTTTTTTTGACTCACTGCCACAACACCTCTTTGCGCGGAGGATGGTCACTGCTTCTACTCCGGACCTGAACGAAGCGGTCTTTGGATAAGCCGTGAAACTTCGCACTTTCTTCAGGCGTTATTTGCGCCATGGTATAAACACCCCAGAAATCCGCGACAGTGGTCAACCATGCTCTGAATGATGGAGCGCCAGGCCCCTTGGGTTTGTACTCTTCTCGTAAGCGAACATTTTTCGCAATGGCATTATTAATTGTATTTTTCAAAGCGTAGGTCGCAGTATCGGGCTTCATAGATAAAAACACCGCGTCTTTTTCGTAATAAAAATCATCACTGGCCTGCAATTCAATATGCGATATCTCATGTATGAGAGATCCGATTTTTGACACAGGACTTTGCACCCGAAAGGTTCCTGTAAAAAATATACGTTTGTGTGGATCATCCTTGCCCACATGTGCGAAGCGCCGCTCATTCTCGACGTCTTTCACAAAAACAAACTGCTCACGCAAGTCCCCACCTTTCTGATAGCGGGACATAGCTTTGATGAGTTTTTCATAACCGGCAATCACATGCCCTATATAGCCTTTTGAAGCACTCAAGTCCTCAGGAGGTCGCATACCAATGAATTCGAAAAGGGAGGACGCATCATTTTTCTTCAAGCGATTCATTTCACGAGTCATCAGGAACACGCTTTTCTCGATAGCAAGATCAATATCCGCTACCAACCCCTTCTCGCCCGCTTTTTTCATCTCCTCCAAACCCCGGTATATGATCTTCCGACGTTGTTCTGTTCCTTTCTCAAATTCATCGTTAATACCTTTATACCCCCTGCCGTCACTATCAAAACCACTGCATGGGTTATTCCTGACAAAACAGAACAGATTCAAACCATCCACAGTTCCCGCCGGATCCGGATTGATCCAACGCTGCAACCACGGCGCGTAATACCGCAGGCCGTAGTAATACAACCCGGTTGCGT
>NZ_JBMDJL010000036.1:0-13120 GCF_057809175.1 Pseudomonas sp. FG43 | reverse complement strand
GGGGGCTCATGGGGCTGAAGCCGAGGCTGAGGGGCACCGTGGGTCCGCACAGGTGGTTGGCCTTGAGTTCGGGCAGGGTAATGACGCAGGTGTACTGGCCGGTGCGAGGGTCGACACCGGCCTGGAGCGCGCTGAGAAAGTTGAAGGCGTTGGAATGGACAGTGGGTGTGGGCATGGAGAAATCCCCGGCAGGCAAATGAAGGCATTGTGATTGGAACAACCATTACGGTGTCGGCACGGCAGAACGCTCGATTTTCACGCACGAAAGCTTTCCACCCACCTGCTCATCCACCCTGCTGAAAACCAGCATCACTCCCGGCACGACAACCGAACCAGGCGGCTTTTTGCCGGCCTCTTCGATATCGATACCTTTTTCCATATTGGTGGGCTGCTGTATGGTTTTGAAGCGGAACGAAAAGTTTTCGTTATCCGTACAATTGGGGGAGTCGTGGAATGAAAAGAACGTCGCCGATGGCACATTTTCCAGCTTGAACCCATAGGCTTCATCATTATCACAATCCAGTGAGTCATTCTGAAAGTTGATGGTGGACGTAACAAAAGGAATACTGCAGTTAATCGGGTAAGTGCCATCTCCAGCCTTCTTGTTCAAGATCACTAACTGCCCATCGGCGTCAGCAGCCTGTACCTGTGAAATATGGCCGGTAATGGAAGCACACAGGGCCATGACCGAGATCAATGGCAGAAGTTTTAACACGCGCCGCGTCATGACAATGATTCCTGTTATAAGCATTTTATAAAACTGCCTGCATACTTTAAAACCAGAGAGTATCAGGCAGAAAAAAATAATACTGTGACTGATGCTAGCAGCCGTTGAATGGCTGGCAACTGGCATTTCTACCAGTAGACAATTGACAGAAGACGGCGGACATTCCTGCTCATGCGCCTTACATGCATTTACAGCAGATGACACTATGAATGGCTACAACATGAATGAGTCCTCAAATGCATAACCAGGATAAAAGGCGATATCCCTCATGATCGGGAGAACATCATGGCTCTTTCAAATGTCACACAGACAACGTCCATAGGCGGCGATTCGCGAGATACACTGCTGAACTGGTTAAAGGAAAACCCCAAGACCCACGGCTGGGATGCTGTCGTGGTTTATAACCGGGGCCGGGCAAATGCGTTATTGATCCAGCAATATATAAAAAAGCTGACTGCCGAAAACTACCTCGCGCCTATAGACGGCCAGATAGAGGGAGCAGGTGAAAAGCTGAAGTTCTTCGGCATCCAGTTAGGCCTGCCCCGGCTTTCATTCGAAAACGCCGATATCGAGCATTCGACAGCCCGGGTGACTCAAGCGATTACCGCGGGGCTGGCCATTCTGCAAAGCGAACCGGCCGGCGGCTACAAGACAGTCCATTCGATCATGCGGCCCAATGGTGCGACAGGACCAACGTTATGGATGGATGTGGACCTGCTGAGCGCGCCGGGTGACGTCACGAAAGCCGGAGAGGTACAGATTGATCTCACAAAAATGACCAGTCTCGATACCGACCTGTTCTCTGACAAGGCAAGCGCCATCCATGCAAAAGATTTTTTCATCAAGCGTTTCAAGGAAAACCCGGAACTACAGGTTTATACCCTGGGCGCCCTGGACAAGAGCGCAGACTCCACTCTGGCCCCGCAAAACTTTGTCGTCCGCACCCAGCCGGCACCTGGCGCCACCAGCAGGGCAGCTCCCAATTATGGCGACGGCGCCGTGGTATTGCTGGTCACTCTGAAAAACGGGACGGACGGTCGAACGCCCACTGTAAATGGGGACTTCAGGTATCTGATCCCCAATGATGAAAACGGCACCCGGTATTCAAGTGCTGTACTGATCTCAAACAACGTCTTGTTCAGCAAGCTCATCACCAATCACTTGAATTCAGTACTGCCCGGGAAAACCCTCACCCCGAAAACGCCGACCGATGGGCAGGGAAAACCGGGGCACATATACCTGGAGTACACACAAGGAGCGATAACAAAGCCTGACTACACATTTGTATGCAATGGTTATTACAGCAACTACATAGTCACCGCCAGCACTCCCCTGATCACCATTCCTCTGGCGGGTGCAACCTTCAAAGCCGGTCACGATGCCATCGACTTCAGCTGGGTTAATAAAACGTTCCCCATCAGCATGCACTATCACAACACCCGAGGTGAACTGAGCGATACACACTCCGATGAAACAGTGACCATTCAGACAAACCTGAACCTGGCTTCAACACTCAGCATCTACCCTGACACCGGCGTCATACACTTTGAACAGGAAGACGTGGTCGATGAGCAAATCGAAATCGATATGCCAAGGAATCATTACGCACAGAACCTTGATCGTTACATGAATGATTTGCGCAACGTCATCAAGGACAATCTTTTTGAATTCACCAAAAGTCTGACGCTTCCCGATATCAACACATTCCTGTTACGCAACCTGCTATTTCCCGACAATAACCTGATGGTCCTGACAGACGCTCACGTCCCCGGTGATCTGGCTGTCTTCGGCAATGTCAGCCCTTCCCTGACCAGTTTCGTGATAGAACCCGAACAGGCCGTCCTGAATCCCGGGAGCACCCGGACATTCAGAGTCGAGCCCGCTGCCACAGTGACCTGGAGCGTGCAAGGCTTGCCGGGGGACAGCCACCCCGTCGGCTCAATCAACGATCAGGGCGTGTACACCGCCCCCACTGCGCAAGAACTTGAAGGCCGGGAGACTCAGCAAGTCATCATTACCGCCACCGGCACAACAACACGGGGTATGGAAGCGTCCTCTTCGACCCTTGTATCGATTATCACCCAGACCATTACCCTGAACCCGGTCTTTTCGGTAACCGAACCTGAAGGCAGCCTCCAGTTCACCGTCGCAATAGCGGATGAAAGACCGCTGCAATGGGCCATGAAAGACCCAGGCCAAGGCGGCAGGCTGGAACCTGAAACAGGCCTGACTACGACCTATACGGCCTCACCGCTTCAGGTTTCAGGCATGTTCACTCTGGAAACCATTCAGGTGACTGACGATCAGGCCAACATGGGGCAGGCCCACGTGCTGGTCCTCAACAGAGCGCTCGGCGGGCAGGTAGACGTGGATTTTGCCCAGGCTGCGAGTGGCAAGGTACAACTGAGCTTCCTGAAACAATACGGTGCCGATCTTACTCCTGTTCCGCCAGAGAAACTGACCTGGACATTGCTGGCAGGCACAGGCTCCGTGGATGCCTCAGGCCTTTATACCGAACCGCAATATCAGGTCACGGGATTTGCCTTGATTACCTGCGCATTTGCTCGCGAACCAGACTTCGAAGGCGCGCCTATATCCGTCGATTATGGATACACCGTCATACCACTCCCCTTGCCGCAATATTCCGGCACGACAATGAAATACCCATAAACAAGGGAACTAGAAAGGCCACTGGTATTTCTGCCAGTAGACAACTTTCACAAGACCGTAGAGATTCTTTACCGCACAGCGAAGTTTGCACGAACTTATAACAGGTATCGTTTTGTCCGACGACAGCAGTCTTTAGTCATTAAATGCATAACCTCCCCGGAAGGCGACACTCTTTATTACATGGAAACCATCATGACTCTTCCAGACGACACACACATAAAGGCTGTAGGCGGTAAATCACGAGACGCTCTGTTGACCTGGCTACAGCAAAACCCCAAGACCCAGGGCTGGGACGCCATTGTGGTTTATAACCGTGGGCGGGCCAATGCGTTACTGTTGCAACAATATATAAAAAAACTGACCTCCGAAAACTACATGTCTCCCATCGACGGGCATATCGAGGGAGAGGAAGGCTCAAAACTTAACTTCTTCGGCATTCAGTTAGGCCTGCCCAGGATTTCTTTCGAAAATGCCGATATCGAGCACTCCAAAGCCAAGATTACTCAACCCATTACCGCAGGACTGGCCATTCTGAAAAGCGAACCGGTCGGCGGTTACAAAGGCATTCATTCCATCATGCGGCCCAATGGAGCCGCAGGGCCAACGTTATGGATGGATGTGGACCTGATCAATGCACCCGGCAACGTAACAGATGCCGGAGTCGTACAGATTGATCTCTCAAAAATGACCGCATTCGATACCGACCTCTTCTCGGACCAGGTAAGCATCATCAATGCAAAAAACTTCTTCCTTGAACGCTTCAAGGAAAAACCGGAGCTGCAGGTTTATACCCTGGGTGCCCTCAACACAAGCATGGACACCACACTCACCCCGAAAAATTTTATCATACGTACCCAGGCGGCACCTGGGGCCAAAAACCGGGCAGCACCCAACTACAGCGACGGCGCCGTAGTGTTGCTGGTGACATTGAAAGGCGGGACTGACGGTGGCGCCCCTACCGAAAACAGCGACTTCGAGTATCTGATTCCCAATGATGAAAACGGAACCAAGTACTCGAGTGCTGTACTGCTTTCAAATAGAGTCCTGTTCAGCAAGCTGATTCTGCCAGTGCTCAATCAACACCCCAATATGACTTACGAACTGAAATCACCCACGGATGAAGATGGCAAAGCTTTACACTTATATGCACAAGCCTTGAAAGAAAACTATGTAAAACCGGCGGGCACAGTATTTACAAGCTCCTCTGACGGACACCATAGCACCTTGAGATTACTGGAAGACGCTGTCATTAAAGTCACGGAGGAAGCCCCCTACTCCGGTGTAGTATTAAAGGCCCAGAATAACACTCTTCACGTAGAGTGGAATGCCCATAACACAAGCGATTGGAACCAGAAAGTTGATGTCAATAACGGCAACGATACGGATGTCAACGGCCAGTTTGAATTCAATCTATATACCAAGACAGACATGACACCTGAAGTAGATCCGATTACCAGCGCCATCCAGTTTTCGACGACCGTAAGTGCTGAAACCGGGAGCAGTATAGGCGACTATGATTGGCTGAATTTTTTCGGTTTCGATCATCGAGCCGTATTTTTTAGAACATGGTACGAAAAGCTGAACGAGCATTTCTTCAACCATATTGCCAACATCAAGATCCCCGACATCGACACATTCCTGTTACGAAATCTCCTGTTTCCCGACAGTAACTCAATGGTCCTGACAGACGCTCATGTACCCGGAGATCTGGCCATTTTCGGCAATGTCGACCCTTCCCTGACCAGCTTCGTGATAGAACCCGAACAAGTCATTCTGAATCCGGGCAGCACCAAGACATTCAGCGTCGCACCGGCAGCTACCGTGACCTGGAGCGTGCAAGGTTTACCAGGGGACACCAGCCCCTTCGGCTCGATCACCAATGAGGGCGTCTATACCGCACCTACAGTGGCGGAACTTCAAGGCAGCGACTCCCAGCAGGCAATCATTACCGCGACAGGCACAACAGCACGAGGTATTGCGGCCTCGTCTTCAACCCTTGTCTCCATTGTCAGCCAGACCATTTCCCTGAATCCGATCTTCTCGGTAACCAAATCCAATGGCGAACTGAGCTTTACCGCTGGAACTCTTGATGACAGGCCACTGAAATGGGCCATGAAGAACCCGGCCCAAGGTGGTCAGTTGAACCCCACTACGGGCAAGAGCACAACCTATAAAGCCTCTGCCGACAACTCGACAGATATGTTCATCCAGGATGTGATTCAAGTGACTGACGATCAGGGCAACATAGGCCAGGCCGAAGTACTGGTGATCAACAAGGTACTGGGCGGACAGGTAGAAGTTGATCTGGCCCAGGCGGCGCAAGGCAAAGCCCAATTGAACTTCATGAAACAATACGACAGCGGGCCTATACCCGTTCCGCACAACAAACTGGTCTGGGCATTGCTGGGGGGCACAGGCTCGGTGAATGAACTGGGTGTCTACACCGAACCACAGGAAAAACTGCCGGGGTTCGCCATCATTACCTGCACATTTGCTCGCGAGCCGGAATTTGAAGGCGCTCCCATACCCATCGATTACGGATACACCGTCATACCACTGCCCTTGTCGCAGTACCCGGATATAGGCAGGGCATACCAGTAAATCAGGAAGCGTGAATGGCCACCGCACTTGGTGGTGGCCGGGGACAAGGAGTCAATCGAGGTGTGACATGGCAAATTCACTGAACTCACTTTTACAGGCACTCAAAGGCCGAACCAATACCCTGGGCTGGGGGGCAATCGTGTCCTTCAACCGTACCAAGGCCAATCACCTTCTGGCGCAACAACATATTGCGCGGTTCAGTACAGACAGCTTCCTGCCCGCGATCCGCGGAACGGTGCAACTGGAAGGGCCTGAAACCCTGGAATTGAGCGGGATCATTCTGAGTGCTCCACGCCTCTCGTTTGAAAATGCATCACTGAAAGACTCCAGGGCACGCCTGAATATGGATATCGTTGGCGGCACGGTCACTCATTACAGCAATGCCCCTGGCTCTCCGACGCGAGCGCTCTCCAGTTTCAATATTTCCGAACAGCATGGTTACCGCTTGAACGCCGATATCGAACTGAGAAAAGTGGTGGGAGGCATCAACAAGAACTCTCAAGTCATTCTGGATATCTCGAAAGCCACAGAATTCACGACCAATCTCGTTGAGCTGGGCGTCAGCCCGACGCTGATAGGCGGCTTTTTCAAGGCAAGGTTCGACTTGCTACCGGCAGAACAGCAAATCTATTCACTGGGTTTGCTGGACTTCAATGCCGATGACCTGTTGGCTCCCAAGGACTTTTATATCCTGACCCAGGCAGCGCCTGAGGGAAAAAATCTCAAGTCGGACAGTTATGGCGATGGCGCTGTAGTGTTGTTTGTTCGCACCAAGAACAACTTTCACGACGGAATATTACCGGTAGATGAGAGCACATTCCCTTATCTGATCCCCGATGACAAGGTGCCGGGCGAGGATCGCTCAAAGTACTCAGGTTCGTTATTGATCGCCCGCCAGGCGATCATGCACTGGTTTATAGCACCCTATATAAAAAACCTTGTAGGTCGCGGACTGAATCTGGATGTCGAGGATGAAAACGCCGATTATCAACTGAAAGCTGTCGCAGGTAGTTATTCCGTCGGCAAAATTGATGTAACGACGGAAAGCTGGCCACACACCTACCACTTCATCAAGGAAGACCTTTCATTCACGTTCATTAACAACCTGACGATCTACATAAGACCGGATTTCCGACTGGCACTCAAGTGGAGTGGCAACTCAATCGAAACCTTTCGCATCTGGAATGAGCAGGTGGGATGGTGGGACAGTGAATATGATACCGATGCTGAATTCACTTATAACCTGGACCTGATCTTTGATACGGTCCTGGATCCTGTTACCAACACTGTCCAGTTCGAGCGTTCGGATCAATCCGGTTCCTCTTACGAGCTTTCTATCCACAAGACCTCCATGGACCCTAAAAATCTTATCGAAAAAGCGGCCGACGTATTAGCGCAGACCATGGACGTCATGCTCAACCTGTTCAAAAAAATCGATATTCCTGAAATAAATTTCTTCGGCATCAGCCATCTGCTGTTCCCGGAACACAATGCCCTGATCCTGAAAGAAGCCCACTTGCCCGGCGACCTGGCCATGTTCGGGGAAGTCGACCCGGCCCTGACTTCGTTCAGCCTCAAGCCGCTTTACACGACGGTCAAAACCGGTGACAACCTGCAGTTTGAAATTATCGAACTGCTCTATCGCGCACGGGCTGCCAATATCACCTGGAGTGTTCGCGACATCGATGGCTCGCGCTCCCAGGGAGTCATCAATACAGGAGGCTTGTACACCGCGCCTTCGGTCGGGCAACTTGAAGACAAGACCACCCGTAACGTGGTCACCGCCACTTACACCGATCCCGAGACAGAGGCAATGCGCACAGCTTCGGCACTGGTGGTGGTCGTCGCCAGCTCCATGGCAATGACCCCTGCCCTGCATGCCATAGACCTGCGCTCCCCTCGTGCTGTCACGTTCAAGGTCTCGACCCTCAGCGGCAACCCGGTAACCTGGGCTCCCCTGCCCCCCGAGCAAGGAACGCTTTCGGCCAACGGCCATCAAGCGACCTATACGCCCCCAACCACCCTGCCCTCAGGCAAGTTTCTACCGGTAACCCTTGAGGCAATTGATTCCGGCACCCAGGCCAGGTGCCCGGGTACCGTGCTGCTGATCAATGGCGTACTGCCCATGGATGTCAGACCCGCCTTTCATCCGGGGCTTGCGCCATCCGCCTCTTTACATATGTCCCTGCCAGGGCAGAAGGATGAGGCCAGCAGTGTGCAATGGAGCGTGGCCACTGGTAATGGCAGCATCGATGCAATGGGCAACTTCAAGGCACCGGATGTGATCACCCAGCCTTATACGGTCATTCAGGGCAGCTATTTCGATGGCGTGGGCACCCAATCAGGTTATGGGGTCATTCATTTATCCGAAATCGCTCCGCGAGCGAAATGGGTGCGCCTTGAAGACTTCACCATCAAGGCACAATCCGGGTCGGTAAAACTGTTTGCCAATGGCCTGGAACAAGTCAAGGTCCGGGTGGCAGTCAAGCCGTTCGACGAGCAGGACATAGAAGTGCCTCTTACGCCCTCCGAACTGAATAGCATGCGGCTGATCGTTGCTGACACACTCAATGAACTGCCTTATATCGGTGAAAAAGGTATACCCGCCGATGCGCCCGAGGGAAAACAATGGGGCGTCAATGAGTCCAGAAACGCTTATCTGTATTATCCCCCTGACCCCACCCGAACCAGTGAACCACAGGCTCTGGATGGCAGTGGCAAATCTCTGTATATCCAGACACGCAGCCCGCTACCATTAAAAATAGCCGTTGCCTTGACCCGCGCCGATCAGGCCGAATTCAATTCGACTGAACAGGATGGCTCCGAAGAAAAACACAACATCATAGAAATCACACCAAGAACCGTGCCCAGCTATGCCATAGAGAGTTATGAGTTTGAGCACGTCCGGGTGGTGGGCGAAGCAGACAATGATTACAACCTCAACACCATTGATTACTACTACCTGAGGTTCAAACAGTCCGTCCAGAATATAAAGTTCGTCACCGTCGAGTTTGACAGCACCGCCAGTATGGTTCAGTGGGAAAGCCGTCAATATGCGGAGCTCATGGGCAGTTACACCGGCTACGCACTGCCCGGCAGTAGAACACTCTTGTTTGAACCATTATTGATGCAGACCATTGAACCTGAGTTACGCCCAAGCCTTGATGTCATTCCCGGCAAGGAAGCGCCTCTGGGGGCCGTCTTGATCAGCCTGCATCGGCGTTCAGACTTTGCGTTCAACAATAACAGTGACTTTGACCAGCCGATGAAACTGAAGCTGATTGATGAGTACGGGAACCTGCACAAACTTACCGTGCGATTCAAGTCCCCGAGCGACCGTAATGAACTGATGATCATTGCAACCAATTGATCGCGCGCTCCTGCCCTGTCGGGAGCGCCGAAAAAACAACATCAATTAACGGAGTAAGCATTCTCTATACCCTGCTTGCTCCTGGGTGAACACTGTCAGATCAGTCGTTGACCGGCCTGTCTAACAGCAGACAACCACCAGGGTCACGAAGAGTTCTGCTGACCTGCTACAGCAACAAGGAGTCATCGAGGTGTGATATGGCAAATTCACTGAACTCACTTTTACAGATACTTAAAGGCAGAACCAATACCCGAGGCTGGGGAGCGATTGTGTCTTTCAACCGTACCAAGGCCAACCATCTTCTGGCACAACAGCATATCGCGCGGTTCAGTACAGACAGCTTCCTGCCCGCGATCCGCGGCACTGTGCAACTGGAAGGGCCTGAAACCCTGGAACTGAGCGGGATCATTCTGAGTGCCCCGCGCCTCTCGTTTGAAAATGCATCACTGAGGGACTCCAGGGCACGCCTGAATATGGATATCGTTGGCGGCACGGTCACTCATTACAGCAATGCCCCCGGTTCTCCTGCGCGAGCGCTCTCCAGTTTCAATATTTCCGAACAGCATGGTTACCGCTTGAACGCCGATATTGAACTGAGAAAAGTGGTAGGAGGCATCAACAAGAGCTCTCAAGTCATTCTGGATATTTCAAAGGCCACAGAGTTCACGGCCAACCTGATTGATCTGGGCGTCAGCCCGACGCTGATAGGCAATTTCTTCAAGGCCAGATTCGATGAGTTACCGACGGAACAGCAAACCTATTCACTGGGGTTGCTGGACTTCAATGCGGATGACCTGTTGGCCCCCAAGGACTTTTATATCCTGACTCAGGCAGCCCCTGAAGGAAAGAATCTCAAGTCGGACAGTTATGGTGATGGTGCCGTGGTGTTGTTTGTTCGCACCAAGAACAATTTTTACGATGGCACGTTGCCGACAAACGAGAGCGAGTTTCCTTACCTGATTCCCGATGACAAGGTGACGGGCGAGGAGCGCTCGAAGTATTCCGGCTCGTTGCTCATTTCCCGCCAGGCTATCATGCACTGGTTCATTGCTCCCTACATGAAAAGCCACATTGAACGCGGGCTGAACTTTGAGGTAAAAGAAGATACCGGGTCAACAGGTGACTATCGACTGATTGCGATTGCTGGAGAGTTTGAAGTAGAACCCATCGACATCCAGTACGATCATGGCAGAGAAAACTTCCACTTCATAAGAAACGATCTGCATATCCCCTTCTCACAAAAGCTATCCATTTTCGTCAGACCTGACTTTCGCCTTGCACTGGAATGGAATGGAACCAGCACTGAAGTATTCCACTATTGGGATGATATCGCCGGATGGTGGGACGAACACAAGGATGTCAATGTCACCCTTGAACATACGCTTTCGATTATCTTTGACAACCAACTGAATGCCGTTGAAAACACCCTGAACTTTGTACAGTCACCGACTTCCAGCCAGAGCGTAAATATCAGCATCGAGGGTGAAGAAGCTCTTTATCAACCCCTGATGGAGAAAGCAAGACAAGCCCTGGTTAAAATCTTGACGCAAATACTGGATACTTTCAAAACCATAGACATCCCTGAAATAAATTTCTTCGGCATCAACCACCTGCTGTTCCCGGAACACAATGCCCTGATCCTGAAAGAAGCCTACTTGCCCGGCGACCTGGCCATGTTCGGGGAAATCGACCCGGCCCTGACTTCGTTCAGCCTCAAGCCGCTTTACACGACGATCAAAACCGGTGACAACCTGCAGTTTGAAATTATCGAACTGCTCTATCGCGCACGGGCTGCCAATATCACCTGGAGTGTTCGCGACATCGATGGCTCGCGCTCCCAGGGAGTCATCAATACAGGAGGCTTGTACACCGCACCTTCGGTCGGGCAACTTGAAGACAAGACCACCCGTAACGTGGTTACCGCCACTTATACCGATCCCGAGACAGAGGCAACGCGCACAGCTTCGGCACTGGTGGTGGTCGTCGCCAGCTCCATGGCAATGACCCCTGCCCTGCATGCCATAGACCTGCGCTCCCCTCGTGCTGTCACGTTCAAGGTCTCGACCCTCAGCGGCAACCCGGTGACCTGGGCTCCCCTGCCCCCCGAGCAAGGAACGCTTTCGGCCAACGGCCATCAAGCGACCTATACGCCCCCAACCACCTTGCCCTCAGGCAAGTTTCTACCGGTAACCCTTGAGGCAATTGATTCCGGCACTCAGGCCAGGTGCCCGGGTACGGTGCTGCTGATCAATGGCGTACTGCCCATGGATGTCAGACCCGCCTTTCATCCGGGGCTTGCGCCATCCGCCTCTTTACATATGTCCCTGCCCGGGCAGAAGGATGAGGCCAGCAGTGTGCAATGGAGCGTGGCCACTGGTAATGGCAGCATCGATGCACTGGGCAACTTCAAGGCACCGGATGTGATCACCCAGCCTTATACGGTCATTCAGGGCAGCTATTTCGATGGCGTGGGCACCCAATCAGGTTATGGGGTCATTCATTTATCCGAAATCGCTCCGCGAGCGAAGTGGGTACGCCTTGAAGACTTCACCATCAAGGCACAATCCGAGTCAGTGAAACTGTTCGCCAATGGCCTGGAACAAATCAAGGTCCGGGTGGCAGTCAAACCGTTCGACGAGCAGGACATAGAAGTGCCTCTTACGCCCTCCGAACTGAACAGCATGCGGCTGATCGTTGCTGACACACTCAATGAGCTGCCTTATATCGGCGAAGAAGGTATACCCGCCGATGCGCCCGAGGGAAAACAATGGGGCGTCAATGAGTCGAAAAATCCTTATCTGTATTATCCCGTCAGCTCTTCCATCGCCAGCGAACCACAGGCTCTGGATGGCAGCGGCAAATCTCTGTATATCCAGACTCGCGGCGAAACACCATTAAAAATAGCCGTTGCCTTGACCCGCGCCGATCAGGCCGAATTCAATTCGACTGAACAGGATGGCTCCGAAGAAAAACACAACATCATAGAAATAAAACCAGAGCCCATGCCCACTTACGCCATAGTGAATTATGAGTTCGAGAGTATCCGGGTAGTGGGTGGGGAAAATAATGATTATGAACTCAACACGATCGATTATTACTACCTGAGGTTCAAACAGTCCGTCCAGAATATAAAGTTCGTCACCGTCGAGTTTGACAGCCCCACCAGCATGGCACAGTGGGAAAGCCGTCAATATGCGGAACTCATGGGCAGTTACACCGGCTACGCACTGCCCGGCAGTAAAACATTACTGTTCGAGCCTTTATTGATGCAGAGCATTGCACCTGAATTACGCCCAAGCCTTGATGTCATTGCTGGCAATGAAGCACCTGAGGGCGCCGTCTTGATCAGCCTGCACCGACGCTCAGACTTTGTCTTCGACAACGAAAGTGATTTCGTCCAACCGATGAAGCTGAAACTGATTGATGAATACGGGAACCAGCACAAGATTACCGTGGAATTCAACTCGCCGACTGACCGTAACAAACTGAAGATTACTGCCACCAACTGACGTAGTTCCTAAACACTATAAGAGCCGATAAACCGACCGTTTAGCGGCTCTTGTCTGGAGATTTCTCCATGCCCACACCCACTGTCCACTCCAACGCCTTCAACTTTCTCAGCGCGGTCCAGGCCGGTGTCGACCCTCGCACCGGTCAGTACACCTGCGTCATTACCCTGCCTGAACTCAAGGCCAATCACCTGTGCGGACCCACGGTGCCCCTCAGCCTCGGCTTCAGCCCCATGAGCCCCC
>NZ_JBMDJL010000035.1:0-29324 GCF_057809175.1 Pseudomonas sp. FG43 | reverse complement strand
GTGCTGGTGACCGCAAGGTCGTGGAAGTTCGAGTCTTCTTCTGGGCACCAATTCAAACAAAACCGAGCCTTGTGCTCGGTTTTGTGCTTTCCGGGGTTTGGAATTTTGAAGGTTCGCGAATGAATTCGCTCCTACAGGGCCGGCAGGAGCGGATTCATTCGCGAAAGGTCAGGCCCTGAACTGCCCCAGACTCGCCTTCAACTGCGCAGCCAGCCCGTTGAGCACCTTGCCGCTGGCCGTAGTCTCGACCACCGCCTTGGCAGCCCGCTCGGCCTGGGCATGAATCACCTCAACACGCCCCCGCACAGCCTGAGCACCCTGCGCCTGATGCTCGGCCGCCTTGGTAGCCAGACCGATTGCGGCATGCACCTGCTCGACCGACTCCTGCACCGTCTGCTGCAGCTTCGCACTGTCGCGCAGAACCGCCAGCCCTTCCTTGGCCTGACGCCCGGCAAGACCAATGGCAGCCACCGCCTCCTTGGCACCACGCTGCAAGGCTCCGATATGCTCCTGGATATCTCCGGTAGAGCTTTGTGTCTTGCTGGCCAGCGCGCGCACCTCATCGGCAACCACCGCAAAACCACGCCCCGTCTCACCCGCTCGCGCCGCCTCGATGGCCGCGTTCAAGGCCAGCAGGTTGGTCTGCTCGGCAATCCCATGAATGACTTCAAGCACGACTTCGATCTGCTCGCTTTGCTGAGCCAGGCGCTCGATCACTTGAGAACCTGTCTCCACCTGCCCCGCCAGCGCCTCGATCAACCCTCCCACCTGATTCGAGGTACGAGTGTTTTCGTCGGTCGCCTGCTTGATGTCGACCACCTGCCGCAAGGCCGCCTGCATGGCATGACTTTCCGACTGCGCCTCATCAGCCATCTGCTCAAGCGCCTTCAAGCTGGCAGCCACTTCATCGCGCTGCAATTCGGCAGCCGCATCAGCGCCGGCATTACGCTGGCTCATCACACCGATCTCAACACCGGTACGCTGTGCAACATCACCCGCCTCACGAACGATGGGCTGCAACTTGTCGATGAAGCGGTTGACCGCCGCCGACATATCGCCAATCTCGTCATTGCTGTCGAGCCTGACGCGCCTGGTCAAATCGCCCTCACCCGCCGCCAGATCATTCAGGGCAGCAATCAGCAGGTGCAGCTTGCTGACCACTCGGCGCCCAAGCACAACGGCCAATAACAGCAGCACACCCAACCCGACCAGCGCCAGGCCAAGCCCGATCCTCCAGCGCAACTCTTGCGCAGCCCCCTGAACGGCCAGGCTGGTATTGCTGGTCATCGCCGTCGCCGCTGCCTGGGCAGACTGCAAGCGAGTGCGCAATGCAGCAGAGCTGTCCTTCGATGCGCTCGCCAGACTGTCGGAAACCAGTTGCTCGCCATTAGTGATAAGGGACGAGAAGCGCTTGTCCAGGGCAGCCAGGTTTTCCTCGACCGCCGCCGTAGAAACGCCCATGCGCACCTTGCCGATCTCCACACCATTAGGGCTGATAGGCGCCTCGATGTAGTAAACCGACGGATCGTTTTTCGCAGCATTCAGGACCTTGTCCATGGCCCGCTCGCCTTCACCCTTGGCAAGCAACGCCTTGATCAAGACATTGTCACGGTTCAGGTAGCGAGTCAGGTGCTCACCCGCAGCATCGTCATAAACGACAAACAGCACATTGGGATTGCGCTGAGCACGACGGGCGAATTCGGACAATGTTGGCGTGTCGTTATCCCACATGGCTCGTGGCGCCACCGCCGCCAGCAACTCGGCCATATCGGTAGCCGAATCCTTGAGGCTCTTTTCCAGAGTGGCGCGCAATTGCCCCTGCTCGTCCTTGAGGCGCGTGGATAAACCGGCACTCAAGCGCTGACGGGTACTTGCTGAGAGCGCATCGAGGCTCGATGTCACCTCGCTACTCGCCCGCTCCAGCTCGGAGGACAAATGTTGCGAATCTACCCCCAACCTGCTGGCAAGATCCGCCTCAAGAGCCGTAACGGTGCTCCGGGTAAGAGCAACTGCAACCAACACCTGCACCAAAAGAGCAATGCCAAGCGCGATGAAAACCGGACGCAGCAAGCGGCTGCGTAAAAGAGAGAGCACAGCTGACACAGGAGAATCCCTCCACCATGGGTGCCATTAAAATAATGGCACCTTTTTTGACACTTCTATGTAGCAAGCGTCGTGCCGTTCGGCAAGCACAATCCCGTGCCTGGAATACCAGACAGCCAGAAACGAGAAAGGGCCGCAAAATGCGGCCCTTTCTTACAACTCAAGCAGTTCGATCAAGCAAACGGATGACGCAGAACGATGGTTTCGTTGCGGTCAGGGCCGGTGGAGATGATGTCGATAGGCGCGCCTACCAACTCTTCGACACGCTTGATGTAGGCACGAGCATTCTCAGGCAGCTCTGCCAGAGTTTTGGCACCCAGAGTGGATTCGCTCCAGCCTGGCATCTGCTCGTAGACCGGACGCAGACCGTTGTAGCTGTCGGCATCGGTAGGCGCTTCGATTACAGCACCATCTTCGTTCTCGTAACCAACACAGATATTGATGGTTTCCAGCCCATCGAGAACGTCCAGCTTGGTCAGGCACAGGCCCGAGATGCTGTTGATCTCGATAGCACGACGCAGGATGACAGCGTCGAACCAGCCACAACGACGGGCACGGCCAGTGGTAGCACCGAACTCGTGACCACGCTTGGCCAGGAAAGCACCTACGTCATCGAACAGTTCGGTCGGGAAAGGACCCGAACCAACGCGAGTGGTGTAGGCCTTGGTGATACCCAGGATGTAATCCAGGTACATCGGACCGAAACCCGAACCGGTGGCGATACCGCCAGCCGTGGTGTTGGAGCTGGTGACGTACGGATAAGTACCGTGGTCGATGTCCAGCAGCGAACCCTGGGCGCCCTCGAACATGATGTCTTTGCCATCGCGACGCATTTCATGCAGCGCAGCAGTGACGTCGAGCATCATCGGCTTGAGCAGGTCAGCGTATTCCATGCACTCGTCGAGAGTCTTCTGGAAGTCGATGGCAGGCTCTTTGTAATAATTGACCAGCACGAAGTTGTGGTAGTCGAGCAGCTCGCCCAGCTTGGCCGCGAAACGCTCACGGTGGAACAGGTCACCGATGCGCAGGCCACGACGGGCAACCTTGTCTTCGTAAGCCGGGCCGATACCGCGACCGGTAGTACCGATCTTCAGTTCGCCACGAGCCTTTTCACGCGCCTGATCCAGCGCAACGTGATACGACAGGATCAGCGGGCAGGAAGGGCTGATGCGCAGACGCTCGCGCACCGGAATGCCTTTCTCTTCAAGCTTGACGATTTCGCGCAGCAGCGCGTCGGGCGCAACCACTACACCGTTACCGATCAGGCACTGCACGCCTTCGCGCAGAACACCGGACGGAATCAGGTGCAATACGGTCTTCTCGCCATCGATCACCAGAGTGTGACCTGCGTTGTGGCCACCTTGATAGCGAACCACGGCGGTAGCATGTTCGGTCAGCAGATCAACGATCTTGCCTTTGCCCTCATCACCCCATTGGGTGCCCAGGACTACGACATTCTTACCCATAACACTTGTCCTCATTCACGCAAACTTGGTGCCGGCGGCGGCCGGCAGGAATACTCAAGAAGCCAGCGGCATTACCTGCCAACGCTCGCCATGCTGAATCAATTGCCGATCACAGTCGGCTTCACGCGCTGCACTCACCTGTTGTCCAGGCAAAGCCTGAACCACACGCTGCCCCTCGCTGCGCAACTGGCAAACCTGCTGCCAGAGTGCTGCATCCGTACTGTCCGGCATCCAGATACCACCAGATGGCAGTTCGATTTCTGCACGACCCAGTGTCACCAGGGTTTTCAGGTCCGTGGAGAAACCGGTAGCCGGACGGGCGCGACCGAAGTCGGCGCCGATATCATCATAACGACCGCCCTGGGCAATCGATTGACCTACACCCGGTACAAACACCGCGAACACCACACCGGTATGGTAGTGGTAACCGCGCAGCTCACCGAGGTCGAAATACAAAGGCAACTGCGGGAAGCGTGCAGACAGACGATCGGCGATGCTCAGCAGATCGTCCAGAGCAGCCAGCACAGGTGCAGGCGCATTCGCCAGACGGTCACGCGCAGCAGCCAGAACCTCACGACCGCCACACAGATCGACCAGCGCACGCAGCATAGTGGCCAGTTCTTGCGGCAGATCGGCGGTCAGGGCGATCACTTCATCGATGGCCTTGCGTTGCAGCGCATCGAAAAGCTGTTGCTCGACCTCGCCCGACAGACCGGCAGCACGTGCCAACCCACGATAGATGCCGACATGCCCGAGGTCCATGTGGACATCAGGCACATCCGCCAGTTGCAGCATTGCCAGCATCAGGCTGATGACTTCGACATCGCTGCTCGGGCTCGCATCGCCATACAACTCGGCACCCAGTTGAATCGGGCTGCGCGAGGATGACAGTGCGCGCGGCTGAGCATGCAGGACACTGCCTGCATAGCAGAGACGACTTGGCCCTTCACGCTTGAGGGTATGCGCATCGATACGCGCCACCTGAGGCGTGATATCGGCACGAAACCCCATTTGCCGCCCCGACTGCGGATCGATCACCTTGAAGGTGCGCAGATCCAGATCGGAACCTGCTCCAGTGAGCAGGGACTCCAGATACTCGATATGCGGGGTGACGACAAACTCATAGCCCCAGCTCTGGAACAGATCCAACACCTGACGGCGCGCTACTTCGATACGCGCCGCTTCTGGTGGCAGTACTTCTTCGATGCCATCTGGTAGCAGCCAGCGGTCAACCGTTGCCATTACGCCATTCCCCTATGATCCGGGTGGCCAGCCATGAGGCAAGCCTTGAGTGAAGCAGAGAGCGGTCGCCCCGTATTACGGGCACGACAAACACCCGAGACAGGCCTTGCAGACCACTCTCCTCGAAAAATCTTGCCGCCCGCCAAGTCGGCTGCGGCCAATCAATCGTGCAGACGCAAAAAAGCCGGGAATTTCCCGGCTGCCGCATCATACACACGTTTTACCGTACGATCACCCCACCGGGCGGTTTTGCCGCCCGGCGGGTTGATGAATTACGGTTTGGCTTTTTCCAGGAAGCGGAAAAACTCGCTGCCCGGATCAAGCACCATCACGTCACTCTTGCTCGTGAAGCTTTCGCGGTAGGCACGCAGGCTACGGTAGAACGCATAGAACTCCTGGTCCTGACCATAAGCCCTGGAGTAGATCGCAGCAGCCTGGGCATCACCATCACCGCGCGTCTCTTCAGACTCACGATAGGCTTCAGCCAGCAACACGCGACGCTGACGATCGGCATCGGCACGAATACCTTCAGCCAGCTCGTTACCCTTGGCACGATGCTCACGCGCTTCGCGCTCACGCTCAGTGCTCATGCGCTCGAAAACGCTGCGGTTGACTTCCTTGGGCAGGTCAATGGCCTTGACCCGGACATCGATCACTTCGATACCCAGCTCTTTCTCCGCCATCCTGTTCAGGGAACCGGTGATGTCAGCCATCAGCGCGTCACGCTCACCCGACACGACTTCGTGCAGGGTGCGCTTGCCGAACTGGTCACGCAGGCCGGATTCCAGACGACGCGACAGACGCTCATCCGCAATCTGCTTGAGGCCGGAAGTCGCGGTGTAGAAACGCTCCGCATCCTTCACGCGCCACTTGGCGTAGGCATCGACCATGACCGCTTTCTTTTCCAGCGTCAGGAAACGCTGGGTAGGCGCGTCGAGTGTCAGCAGACGACCATCGAACTTGCGCACCTGGTTCATGTAAGGAATCTTCACATGAAGGCCCGGCGGCACATCGGTCTTGACCACACGACCGAATTGCAGCAGAACCGCACGCTCGGTCTGGGACACGATATAGAGGCTGTTCCAGGCAACTATTGCCAGCACCACGCCAACAATAAGGGTGATCAGCGATTTATTGCTCATCAGCGACTCTCCCTGGTACGTACATCGCGCTGCGGGGTATCGGTTCGAGTACCGACATCCGTTCCAGTCGCGGATGGACTACCGGAACCCGAAGTATTTCCGGCACTACCGCCACGACTGCTTTCGATCATCTTGTCGAGCGGCAGGTAAAGCAGGTTGTTCTGACCCTTGTCGCCGGTCACGAGAACCTTGCTGGTGTTGCTGAAGACTTCCTGCATGGTGTCCAGATACAGACGCTGGCGGGTAACTTCAGGTGCCTTGCGGTATTCGGCAACCAGCTTGGTAAAGCGGTCAGCCTCACCCTTGGCGCGGGAAACCACTTCATCGCGATAGCCATTGGCATCTTCGATGATGCGCTGAGCCTGACCACGGGCTTCCGGGATCACGCCATTGGCATAGCTTTCAGCCTGGTTGCGCGCACGCTGCTCGTCTTCACGGGCACGGATCACGTCATCGAAGGCTTCCTGTACTTCACGCGGCGCAGCAGCGCTCTGCACGTTCACCTGAGTAATGGTGATACCGGTGCGATAGGTATCGAGGAATCGTTGCAGACGCTCCTTGATTTCGCTCGCCATCAGCTCACGACCTTCGGTCAGCACCTGGTCCATCGCCGTGGAACCCACGACATGGCGCAGCGCACTTTCGGTGGCGTGTTGCAGGCTGATTTCAGGCTGATCGACGTTCAGCACGAAATCCTGCAGGTTGCTGATCTTGTATTGCACGGTCAGCGGCACTTCGACGATGTTCTCGTCTTCGGTCAGCATCTGCCCCTGCTTGCTGTAGGCACGCTCGCGAGTGACGTTTTCCATGTACTTGCGATCGAACGGCGGGAAATAGATATTCAGACCCGAACCGACGGTTTCGTAGTATTGGCCGAAACGCAGAACGACAGCCTGCTCCTGCTCATCAACGACATAGACAGCGTTGTAAAGCCAGAAAGCGAAAAGCACGACCAGCCCGATGCCCAGCAGGCCGAAGCCACCGCCGCCACCCGAACCACCGCCATTGCCGTCACTGCTGCGTTTCTTACCGCCGCCGAACAACCCATTCAGGCTTTCCTGCAGCTTACGGAAGGCCTCGTCGAGATCAGGTGGTCCCTTGCGGTCGCCGCCACGGCGTTTTCCACCCCAGGGATCTTGATTATTCGAGTTGCCACCCGGCTCATTCCAAGCCATAGCGCTCTCCATCTGATAAAGCAAAGACGCGCCCACGGCGCGCCGACCAATGCTACAGAATGCCCGTTAAAGCCGTACAATGGCTTTACCGCGCTTTTATTGCAAAGTGTGTTGCTCAATGAACTCCAGCGGCTGCTGTCCTTCGCGACTCACCAGACGATTCAATTCAACTCGCGGCAGACGTACTGCCAGAAGACTGGCACCTTCTTCGTCATGCGTCTCGCTCTGCACCGCGCCCAGCTCAAAAAACTGTGCGCGCAGTCGAGCAAAACGCTGAGGCAAACGCAAGGTGCCCACAAACAAATCGTCACCGAGCAACTCGGCTACAGCCTGCTTGAGCAGGTCCAGCCCTCGGCCATCACGGGCAGACAACCAGACACGCTGCGGCTTGCCATCGGCATCGCGTTGTATCTGGGGGTCGACCCCTTCCAGCAAATCGAGTTTGTTATACACCTCAAGGATCGGCAAGCCCTCGGCCCCGATCTCGCCCAGCACCGCCATGACCTGTTCGATCTGCGCCATGCGCTCAGGCTCATGGGAGTCGATGACATGCAGCAGCAGATCCGAGTTGCTTGATTCTTCGAGCGTCGCCCGGAAAGCCTCGACCAGCTTGTGCGGCAGATGGCGAATGAAACCCACGGTATCGGCCAGCACAATCGGCCCCAGGTCATCGAGTTGCAGGCGGCGCAGGGTCGGATCGAGTGTTGCGAACAACTGATCGGCCGCGAAAACCTCGGAATCGGTCACGGCATTGAACAGCGTCGATTTGCCGGCGTTGGTATAGCCCACCAGTGAAACCGAAGGAATATCGGCACGCTTGCGCCCTCTGCGGGCCTGATCTCGCTGACTGCGAACCTTTTCCAGGCGCGCCTTGATCTGCCGCAGGCGAACCCGAAGCAGGCGGCGGTCGGTTTCGAGCTGGGTTTCACCCGGACCACGCAGACCGATACCACCTTTCTGTCGCTCAAGGTGGGTCCAGCCACGAACCAGACGGGTACTCATGTGCTCAAGCTGGGCCAGTTCGACCTGCAGCTTGCCTTCGTGAGTGCGCGCACGTTGCGCGAAGATATCCAGAATCAGACCGGTGCGATCCAGCACGCGACACTCGAAGACACGTTCGAGGTTACGTTCCTGGCTGGGCGTCAGTGTGTGATTGAAAATAACCAGATCGGCCTGCTCGACCTTGACCTGGTCGCGAAGCTCTTCGACCTTGCCAGTGCCAATCAGGTATTTGGCCGATGGCCGATGACGCGGCACGCTGATAAACGCGACGGTATCGGCACCAGCCGATATGGCCAGCTCCTGAAACTCCTGCGGATCTTCGCGCGCCTCAGGGTCCTGACCATCCAAGTGAACGAGAATTGCCCGCTCACCACCACTGTGGCGCTCAAAGAACAAGGCAGACTCCTATCAGGCGTTACCTGGCTCAGCATCACCCGAATCGGAATCGGTAGCGCTAGGCAGGCGAATCGGACGGACAGGAACAACGGTGGAGATGGCGTGCTTGTAGACCATCTGGCTGACAGTGTTTTTCAGCAAGATGACGAACTGGTCAAAAGACTCGATGGTGCCTTGCAGCTTGATGCCGTTTACCAGGTAGATCGAAACCCCTACCTTTTCTTTACGTAAGGTATTCAGGTAAGGGTCTTGTAGCGAATGCCCTTTTGACATGTGCCGCACTCCTTTAAGGATCAATAATAATAAAACGAATTCAATTGGCTTGAACCGCCACCCCCCAAGGATAGACGGCTATTGCAAGGACTCAGCTCAATATGGAGACCGATCCCAGGTATTTCAAGGCGCGTGGCAGATTGTCGCGTGCCAGGCTGTCCAACCAGTGCAAATTCTCCCAACTGCGTAACCAGGTGAATTGCCGCTTGGCCAGCTGGCGCGTAGCAATGATGCCCCGCTCCTGCATTTCATCACGTGTCAGCTTTCCATCCAGGTGATCCCAGACCTGGCGATAACCGACAGCTCTTATCGATGGCAACCCCGAATGAAGGTCTCCTCTTGAGCGCAAAGCCAGTACTTCGTCCAGAAACCCCTGATCCAGCATTTGCATAAAGCGTAGCGCGATACGGTCATGTAGCACCTTGCGATCAGCCGGAGCTATCGCAAGACTGGCGACAGTATAGGGCAATTGCTGACGCCCGGACGCTGCGGCTTGAGCAGTTTGCTCAGATTGTTGCTCGCGATGCGCAGTCATGCTCATCCCGCTGACTCGATAAACCTCCAGAGCCCTGATCAGACGCTGCGGATCGTTGGGATGGATACGTGCCGCAGACACGGGGTCCACAGCGGCCAACTGATCGTGCAACGCCTGCCATCCATGAGCCTTGGCCTGGGCTTCAAGCTCGGCTCTGACTTCTGCATCGGCCGCCGGCATATCCGCCAGCCCGTCCAATAGAGCCTTGAAATACAACATAGTGCCGCCTACCAGCAAAGGAATATTTCCCCGTGCGGTAATTTCGGCCATGGCGGCCAGGGCATCGGTACGAAAATCGGAGGCGCTGTAGCTTTGCGACGGGTCGAGAATATCGATCAGACGATGGGGAAATTCAGCCAGTTGCTCACGGGAAGGCTTCGCTGTGCCGATATCCATGCCGCGATAGACCAGCGCCGAATCGACGCTGATCAGCTCGCAAGGCAGGACTTTAGTCAGCTCGATGGCAAGATCGGTCTTGCCGGCAGCGGTTGGCCCCATGAGGAAGATGGCCGGAGGTAAAGCATTCATTCAACGACCGCGCAGGAATAATTTGTCCAGATCGTCCAGGCCCATCTGAGTCCAGGTTGGTCGACCATGATTGCATTGGCCACTGCGCTCGGTGTTTTCCATGTCGCGCAGCAGAGCGTTCATTTCGGGAATGGCCAGACGGCGATTGGCCCGAACCGCGCCATGACACGCCATGGTGCCCAGCAGTTCGTTGATATGCGCCTGAACCCGGTCGCTGGTGCCGTATTCCATCAGATCGGCCAGCACATCACTGACCAGACGGTTAGCCTCGGCCTGCTTGAGCAACGCTGGAATCTGCCGGATCGCCAGGGTTTCCGGGCCAAGGCGCTGCAACTCGAAGCCCAGGCGCTGGAAGGTCGCAATATGCTCTTCGGCACAATCGGCTTCGCGCTGACTGACCGCCAGCGACTCGGGCACCAGCAACGGCTGCCCGCTCAAGCCTTCACTGGCCATGGCGACTTTCAGGCGTTCATACATGATGCGCTCGTGGGCGGCATGCATGTCCACCAGCACCAGCCCGTGGGCGTTTTCGGCCAGGATATAAATACCCTTGAGCTGCGCCAGCGCGTAACCCAGTGGTGGAATATCGCTTTGCGACTCGGGCAGTGAAGCCGGCGCAGCCTCGGGCAGCGGTGCGAAAAACTCGCGATAGGCACTTTGCGCCTCAGCCGTAGGCAACGCCGCTGTCGGACGCGGTGAGTACTGATATTGATAGCCGCCACCCGAACCGCCAGACGCCGGTCGCGCATAAGGCTCGCCTTGCGGCTGTTCCAGCACGTTGTTCGCCAGACGCATTTCGCCCTGCGGCCCGAACTCCCCGGCCTGAGGTCCGCTGGGACGCTCGACCACAGGGATCGGCGCACTGGCCAGTTGATCGTCGGGACGAACATCGCCAAGAGCACGGTGCAAGGTGCCGTACAGAAAGTCATGCACCATGCGCCCGTCGCGGAAACGCACCTCATGCTTGGTCGGGTGGACATTGACGTCCACTGCCGCCGGATCAAGCTCGAAAAACAGCACGAACGTCGGATGGCGACCATTGAACAGCACGTCGCGATAGGCCTGCCTAACGGCGTGAGCCACCAGCTTGTCGCGCACGGCACGGCCATTGACGAAGAAATACTGGAGGTCGGCCTGGCTGCGCGAGAAAGTCGGCAAGCCAACCCAACCCCACAGATGCAAGCCGTTGCGCTCGATCTCTATCGGCAGCGCCTGCTCCAGAAAGCCCGGCCCGCAGATTGCCCCGACACGACGCGCCCGCGCCGCTTCGTCATGGGCTTCATGCAGGCTGAGCACGGTCTTGCCGTTATGACGCAGATGGAAAGCGACATCGAAACGCGCCAGCGCCATGCGCTTGATGACTTCCTGCAAATGGTCGAATTCGGTTTTCTCGGCCTTGAGGAACTTGCGGCGGGCGGGGGTATTGAAAAACAGATCACGCACTTCCACCGAAGTACCGACCGGGTGTGCGGCGGGCTGCACCCGCGGCTCCATGTCACGGCCTTCGGTTTCGACCTGCCAGGCCTTGTCGGCATCGCGAGTACGGGAAGTCAGGGTCAGACGCGCCACGGAACTGATCGACGCCAGTGCCTCGCCCCGAAACCCCAGACTCATGACCCGCTCAAGGTCTTCCAGTTCGCGGATCTTGCTGGTTGCATGTCGCGCCAGCGCCAGCGGCAAGTCATCGGAAGAAATACCACTACCGTCATCACGAACCTTCAGCAGTTTGATACCGGCCTGTTCGACATCGACGTCAATGCGCCGGGCACCGGAATCCAGGCTGTTTTCCAGCAGTTCCTTGATGACCGAGGCCGGGCGCTCGACCACTTCGCCCGCGGCGATCTGGTTGGCCAGCCGAGGGCTGAGCAGTTCGATTCGGGCAGCATTCACTGCTGCATTCACGGCGTCGGATTGATCGCCATCGAGAAGGAGGTCACTCATTATTGCGCCGCGACCTCCGCACTCGGAATGCTCAGATCCTGGCCAATACGCAGCGCATCGGTCTTCAGGTTGTTGGCACTGCGCAAGGTCGCCACGCTCATGTCATAACGGGCAGCCACCATCGCCAGGGTTTCACCGGAACGCACGACATGGGTACGAGGTCCCTGCGCCAGTTTGCCGTTGTCCCGCAGCCAGGCAATATAAGTGCCCTGAGGCGGGTTTTGCTGGAAGAACTGTTTGACGCCCGAGTTGATCGAGCGTGCCAATGCTTGCTGGTGAGAAGCAGTGGTCAGCTTGTTCGCTTCGTTGGCGTTGGAAATGAAGCCGGTCTCAACCAGAATCGACGGGATATCCGGGGACTTGAGCACCATGAATCCGGCCTGCTCGACACGGGACTTGTGCAGCGAAGTCACCCGCCCGATATTGCTCAACACCTTCTGCCCGACGTTCAGGCTCGACGACAGCGAAGCCGTCATGGAAAGGTCCAGCAGCACGCCTGCCAGCATCCGGTCCTTGTCGTCGAGACTGACCGCACCGGCACCACCGATCAGGTCGGAACGGTTTTCACTGTCCGCCAGCCAGCGCGCCGTTTCGGAGGTCGCGCCCTTGTCGGACAAGGCAAAGACCGAGGCACCGAACGCCGCCTTGGAGGGTGCAGCATCGGCATGAATGGAAACAAACAGGTCAGCGCCCTTGGCCCGAGCGATCTCAGTGCGTTTGCGCAATGGAATGAAATAGTCACCGGTGCGCGTCAGTTCAGCGCGATAGCCCTTTTCACCATTGATCTGGCGCTGCAATTCCTTGGCAATGGACAGCACCACATGTTTCTCTTGCTGCCCGCTGCCACCCGAGGCTCCGGGGTCTTCACCACCATGGCCGGCATCAATCACGACCACGATGTCGCGCTTGCCGTTGGGCACGGGTGCCAGCTTGATTTCAGGCTTGGCCGGGCTCACGGGAACAGCCGGTGCGGTATTGGCCACGTTATCCGGGATAGTCGGAGTCGGATTGGCATCAGCAGGATTGTCGAACAGGTCCACCACCAGACGGTTGCCGTATTGCTGGTTGGGAGCCAGAGTAAAGCTCTTGGGCGTGACCACCTTTTTCAGGTCGATGACCACCCGCAGATCAGTCGGGGTACGTTGAGCCGAACGCATGCTGGTGATAGGCGTATTGGCCGTTGCCACGTTCAGCGGCCCGGCGAGCGTCGCACCGTTGATATCGATGACCAAACGATCAGGCGATGTCAGAGTAAAGACACTGTGCTGGACTGGCCCGGACAGGTCGAAAACCAGCCGGGTGTTATCCGGTGCACGCCATAAGCGGACACTTCGTACTTGCGTAGCAGCCAGCGCTTCGACGGCCACGGCCATCACCAGCAGACCCACTACAGTAACCAGCGCGCGCATGCGCATACCTAACCCCATATCTATTTGAATTCCAACGCCAAAGTGGCACACCAGGTTTCGCCACGCGAGCCTTGCGGGCTCAATGTTACAGACCGACCTTGCTCGTGCGGCCTAATGGTAATGGTCAGGTCAGGCTTTGGCAAAAAGCCCGTGCCGCGCCGAGGCCATTCGATCAGGCAGAGAACATCCCCATCGAAGTAATCCCGCACGCCCATGAACTCAAGTTCCTCTGGGTCAACCAGACGATACAGGTCGAAGTGAAAGGCACGTATCGAGCCGATTTCATAGGGTTCGACCAGCGTGAACGTAGGGCTTTTGACTGCGCCGACATGCCCGAGCCCGCGGATGAGGCCCCGGGAAAGCGTGGTCTTGCCTGCACCAAGGTCGCCTTCAAGGAAAATGACGCCCACACCCTGGGTGACCTGACCCAGACGCGAGCCAAAGCCCATCATGGCCTCTTCGCCAGTCAAATGCAGCGTTAACTCAGACACGGTTGTAGCTCCTCCAATAACTGACGAATGGCTGGAATTGTATCGCTTGCCGCCAGCCCGCGACCTGAAACACCGGCTTGTTCTCCGGCGCGGGCATGCAGCCAGACACCGAGACACGCCGCATCGAATGACGTCATGTGTTGCGCCATCAGCGCGCCGATCAGGCCGGCCAGCACATCGCCCAGGCCTGCGGTAGCCATAGCGGGATGACCGCGATCACACAAGGCAAGGCGTCCATCGACATCGGCAATCAGGCTGCCGCTGCCCTTGAGTACACAAACGGTATTGAATTTACGGGCCAGGGCACGAGCCGCCGTCGGGCGATCCGCCTGGACCTCCTGGGTGCCGATCCCCAGAAGCCGCGCAGCCTCACCGGGATGCGGGGTAATGACGCTGTTTTCCGGCAGGCTCACAAAGCCACCCGCCAATTGATTCAAGGCATCGGCATCCCAGACCTGCGGTCGCCCGGCATCAGCCGCTGCCGACAACAGACTGCGCCCCCAACTCGCCTGCCCCAATCCGGGACCGACCACCAGCACAGCGGCTGGCTCGATCAAAGCCAGCAACTGATTGGCTGAGCGAATGGCAGCACTCATGACTTCAGACATTCTCACCAATGCAGCAGACACATGCTCGCTACGGGTCGCAAGGGTGACCATGCCGGCGCCGCTGCGCAAGGCGCTTTCGGCACTCAGCAAGGCAGCGCCACCAAAACCGTGATCACCGCCGATGACCAGGACACGCCCATACAGGCCTTTGTGAGCTGTCTGGGGACGCGGCGTCAGCGCCGGCAGGTTAAATGTATCCAGGCGTTTCGCGCTGATGGGCGTTTGCGCGACCAGACTTGAGTCAGCCTGCAAATCATCGAAAACCAACTCTCCGACCAGATCCGCCGCATCGCCCGTCAGCAACCCCAGCTTCAACCCTATAAAGGTCACGGTCAGGTCGGCACGTACGGCAACACCCAGGGTGCGCCCGGTATCGGCACTCAAGCCTGACGGGATATCCACCGCCGCGACCGGCAAGCCACTGGCGTTGATCGCATTGATCACTGACAGATAAGGCTCGCGCACCTCGCCGCTCAAGCCTGTGCCGAGCAAGGCATCCAGCACCACACCGGCCAGCGGTTGCGCGGACCATGGCTGAATATCGACACCTGTTGCGACAGCCTCACCGTGGGCCGTCTCCGCATCGCCCGCCAGCGCAGCCGGATCACCGACAGCCAGCACCCTCACCCGCCAGCCAGCCTTCCGGGCCAGGGACGCCACCAGATACCCGTCCCCGGCGTTGTTGCCGCGCCCGGTCAGCACTGTCAATTCACCAGCCTGCGGCCACTGCCGACGCACCGCCCGCCAGGTCGCATGGGCGGCGCGCTGCATCAATTCCAGGCCCGGCGTACCCGCAGCGATCAGCCGGGAATCGAGGTCCCGGACCTGCGCAGCGCTGTACAGCGCGTCGGGTAAATGAGGTTTAGTGTCGAACATGCGTATCCGGGCTCCGATGTCTGGCAGAATTATACGCACCTTGGACCCGGTTTCTCTCTGCACATGCCTGCTATTACTGCTGAACTTCCAACCTCCGACGACCTCACCAGCCTTGCGCAATCGATCAAGGAGTGGGGCCGTGAGCTGGGCTTTCAGCAAGTCGGTATATCAGGACTCGACCTGGCAGAGCATGAGCAGCACCTGGAACGCTGGCTCGAAGCGGGCTATCACGGCGAAATGGACTATATGGCAGCCCACGGCAGCAAACGCTCCCACCCGGATGAACTGGTACCGGGCACGTTGCGCGTGGTGTCGCTGCGCATGGACTATCTGCCGGGCGACACCGAAATGGCTCAGCGCCTGACCGAGCCGGAAAAAGCCTACGTCTCGCGTTACGCCCTGGGCCGCGATTACCACAAGCTGGTGCGCAAGCGTGTCCAGCAATTGGCAGAGCGTATCCAGCAGGCTATCGGCCCGTTTGGCTTCAGAGCATTCGTCGACAGCGCACCGGTGCTGGAAAAGGCCATTGCCGAACAGGCCGGGCTGGGCTGGATCGGCAAGAACACATTGGTACTCAATCGCAAGGCAGGCAGTTTTTTCTTCCTCGGCGAGCTGTTCGTGGACTTACCGCTGCCTGTGGATGCACCTCTCGCGACCGAACATTGCGGGCGCTGCACGGCCTGCCTGGACATCTGCCCCACCGCTGCATTCGTCGGCCCTTACGTGCTGGATGCCCGGCGTTGCATTTCTTACCTGACCATCGAACTCAAGACGTCCATTCCCGAAGAGCTGCGCCCCCTGATCGGCAACCGGGTATTCGGCTGTGACGACTGCCAGATCGTCTGCCCCTGGAACCGCTTTGCCCGCCCGACAACCCAAAGCGACTTCAAGCCACGCCACAACCTGGACAATGCAGGGCTGGCCGAACTCTTCCTCTGGGATGAAGAAAAATTCCTCAGCAATACCGAAGGTTCGCCACTGCGACGTGCCGGTTATGAACGCTGGCTGCGTAATCTGGCAGTAGGACTGGGTAACGCGCCCTCCACCATCCCCGTCCTCCAGGCCCTGGAAGCCCGCCGCGATTACCCGTCAGAGATGGTGCGCGAGCATGTGGAATGGGCACTGAAACAACACCACCCAATGTAGGAGCGAATTTATTCGCGAAAACGGGCTTCGCGAATAAATTCGCTCCTACTAGTGTTCATCCTTATAGATGAACTTCGGCATTTCCCATTTGAAGCGGATCGCCAGCAGGCGCAGCAGGAAGCCGCCGAAGAGGGTAATCAGGATGCCTTGCTCGGTTGGCAGTTCCAGATAGCGGCACAGCAGGAAACACCAGGCCGCCAGGAATGACACGCTGGCGTAGAGTTCGCGCCGGAAGATCAGGGGAATGTCGTTGCAGAAGATGTCCCGCAGGATGCCGCCGAACACGCCGGTGATAACGCCGCAGACCGCTGCGATCAGCATGCCGTGCCCGGCTTCCAGAGCTGTCATGCAACCAATCAGTGTGAAAGCCACCAACCCCAGAGCATCGAGGACCAGAAACAGCGAGCGCAGATGGCGCATCAAGGGGGCGATGAAGATGGTCACCAGCGCAGCCACGCTGGTCAGGACCAGATATTCCGGGTGCTTGACCCAGGTCAGCGGGTAATGCCCGATCAGTACATCACGCACCGAGCCGCCGCCCAGCGCGGTGACGCAAGCGATCAGTACCACGCCAAACCAGTCCATGCCGCGACGCCCGGCAGACAAGGCGCCCGTCATGGCTTCAGCCGTGATGGCAATCAGATAAAGCATCAGCAACATGGCGACCACACCTGCGACAAAGGCGCGCAGTCTAACCAGCGGATCAACGCACTGAAAGAGTGCGACGAGGTTTATTCGCCACACTCATGCTGCAATTCATTACTTGATGAAATGCTCGCGATAGAAACGCAGCTCGGCAATCGATTCACGAATATCGTCCAGCGCCAGATGGGTGTTGCCTTTCTTGAAGCGCAGCTCCGGCGACCAGCGTGCAGCCAGCTCCTTGAGCGTGGAAACGTCGAGGTTGCGGTAATGGAAGTAGTTTTCCAGCGCCGACATGTGGCGATACAGAAAGCGGCGGTCCTGACAAATGCTGTTGCCGCAGATCGGCGAGCTGCGCTCCGGGACCCATTGCTTGATGAAGTCCAGGGTCTGTGCTTCGGCTTCGGCCATGCTGATGGTGCTTTCGCGCACCCGCTGGGTCAGGCCCGAGCCACCATGCTGACGGGTATTCCACTCGTCCATCCTGGCCAGCGTTTCATCACTCTGGTGAATGGCAATCACCGGCCCTTCGGCCAAGGTGTTGAGCTCACTGTCGGTGATGATCGTTGCCATTTCGATGATGACATCGGTGTCCGGGTCCAGGCCTGTCATTTCCAGATCGATCCAGATCAGGTTTTGCTTGTTCTGCATGTGTCGACTCCTTGGTGTAGCCGGGCAGTTTAGCTCACCCCGGCATGCTAGACTCCGCCCGATTCAATGTAAGACCCAATCATTCGCTTCATCAACTCGGAACACCCATGGCCAAACGCCAACTCAATCGCCGCCAGAACTGGCGCATCGAAAAGATCCAGGGCGAGCGCGCTGCCCGCGCTGCAAAACGCGAGACGCTGGCTCTGGAAACCCTGGAGGGCGGCGACCTCGGCCCTGAGCAAACCGGCCTGGTAATCGCTCACTTCGGGGTCCAGGTTGAAGTCGAAGCCCAGGACGGCGAACAACGCGGCCAGGTTTTCCGCTGCCACTTGCGCGCCAACCTGCCAGCGCTGGTCACCGGCGATCAGGTTGTCTGGCGTGCCGGCAATCAGGGTATCGGCGTTATCGTGGCGCAACTGCCACGCACAACAGAACTCTGCCGTCCCGACACTCGCGGCCAGCTCAAGCCGGTAGCGGCCAACGTCGACCTGATCGTGATTGTCTTCGCGCCGATGCCCGAGCCTCACGCCAACCTGATCGACCGTTATCTGGTTGCAGCCGAACATGCCGGCATTCACCCTTTGCTGCTGCTCAACAAGGCAGACCTCATCGACGAGCAGAACGCTCCGGCGCTCAATGCCTTGCTGGCGGTGTACCGGACACTGGGTTATCCAGTCATGGAAGTGTCGGCGCATCAGGGCGACGGCATGCAACAACTGCAAACCCGCCTCGACGGCCATATCAGCGTATTCGTAGGGCAGTCCGGCGTGGGCAAGTCTTCGCTGGTCAACAGCCTGCTGCCAGAAGTCGAGACACGTGTCGGCCCGCTGTCGGAGCTGTCCGGCCAGGGCACGCACACCACGACCACCGCACGCCTGTTCCACTTCCCCCGTGGCGGCGACCTGATCGACTCACCGGGTATCCGCGAATTCGGTCTGGGCCATGTCAGCCGCGCCGACGTGGAAGCCGGCTTCATCGAGTTCAACGACCTGATCGGCACCTGCCGTTTCCGCGACTGCAAGCATGACCGCGAACCGGGCTGCGCCCTGCTCAAGGCTCTTGAAGATGGCCGCGTACAGCAGCAGCGCATGAACAGTTACCGCTCGATCATTGCCAGCCTGCCGCAAGACAGCTACTGAAACCCATACAAAAACGCCGCGATGATCGCGGCGTTTTTGCATCTGTCAGTTCCTGGCCGGTTCAGCCCGTAACTGTCCTTCCTCGAAGATATTCAGCTTTTGCCGAATTTCATGAGGCTGGGCATAGGCCTGCGGATCGGGTGGCGCAGTCGTGGACGCTCCCGGAGCCGCAGGCGCTGCCGGAGCAGGCTGAGTCTGCGGCGCACCGCCGGTATTCTGATCACCTTCGATACGCTGCTGGGCCTTTTTGGTCAGCACGACAATATCGATACGACGGTTCACAGGGTTGAACGGATGCTCACGGTCATACAGCGCCGAAGAAGCGTATCCCACCACCCGTGCCACTTGCGGATCAGGATAACCACCTGCCACCAGCGCACGACGCGCAGCGTTGGCACGGTTTGCCGAAAGCTCCCAGTTACCGAACTCACCGCTGCCCACATATGGCTTGGCATCGGTGTGACCGCTGATACTGATCTTGTTCGGCACCGTGCGAATGGTGTCGGCCATGGCCAGCAGAATATCCTCGAAATACGGCTTCAGACGCGCACTGCCGGAGTCGAACATAGGCCGGTTATCGGCATCCATGATCTGGATCCGCAAGCCATCCTGAGTGATCTCGAACAGGATCTGGTCCTTGAACTTCTGCAGTTGCGGGTTCTCTTCAACCTTGTTCTGCAGTTCCTGCAACAGCATCTCCAGACGCTCTTGCTCGACCTGCTCGGCCTTGGATTCGGAGGTATCCGACTCGATAGGCACGGTATCCGGGGACGGCGTGGTCTTGACCTCGGGGTTGAGGGTCTGGTTAGGCGACATCTCAGGCGAGCCGCCCAGGTCGATCACATAAGGCGAGCCACTGTCAGTGAAGCCGACCGGGTCCTTGAAGTAACCGGCGACCGCAATCAACTGCTCGGGCGTAGCAGCAGACAGCAGCCACAGCACCAGGAAGAACGCCATCATCGCTGTCGCAAAGTCAGCGAAGGCAATCTTCCAGGCGCCACCGTGGTGTCCGCCACCAAAGCGCTTTACGCGCTTGATGATTATCGGCTGATTATTTTCCATGGCTTAACGACCGCGAACCGCTTGTTCCAGCTCGCTGAAGCTGGGCCGGTGCGCTGGATACAGAACCTTGCGACCGAACTCCACGGCCAGTGAAGGCGGCATGCCGGAAGCCGAAGCCACCAGGGAAGCCTTGATGCATTCGTAGACGTTCATTTCTTCCTTGGCATCGTGAGCCAGGGAAGTGGCCAGCGGGCCGAAGAAGCCATAGGCCGCCAGAATACCGAAGAAAGTACCTACCAGAGCCGCACCTACGTGCATACCGATGGCGGCCTTGTCACCGGAGCCCAGGGAAGCCATGGTGATCACGATACCCAGTACCGCTGCCACGATACCGAAACCGGGCATACCGTCGGCGATACCGGTGACGGCATGGGAAGGGTGCTCAAGCTCTTCCTTCATGCTCAACAATTCCATGTCGAACAGGCCTTCGAGTTCGTGGGGCGCCATGTTGCCCGACGACATGATCCGCAGGTAATCGCAGATGTAGGCCGTCATGCGTGCATCCTTGAGCACGCCAGGGTACTTGGCGAAGATCGGGCTGGAAGCCGGCTCCTCGATATCCCCTTCAATCGCCATCATGCCTTCGCGACGACTCTTGTTGAGGATTTCATAGACCAGCCCCAGCACTTCGAGGTAGTAAGCGTGTGTGAAGCGCGTACCGAACATCTGCAAGGATTTCTTGAAGACGTGCATGGTCATATAGCCAGGGTTGGCCTGGAGGAATGCACCCAGAGCCGCACCACCGATAATCAGCACTTCATAAGGCTGAAACAGTGCTGCGACCTGACCGTGGGATAGAACGTATCCGCCGAGCACGCTCGCGAAAACGACGATGATGCCGATAATTTTAGCCATAGGTAGAAAATACTTATCGAGTCGGGTTCAGGGACATGTGCGGAAACTCTTATTCTACGTATCGGCCTCATTGGTCCAGACTATAGTCAGTTCTTGTTAAAAACCAGTTCGGCCCTTGAACAAGAGCTTGAAAACAGCTGTCCAGCCCCTAAGAATCGCAGCCTGCGCTGCTTAAAAAAATCAGCTGTAAAGGCCTTCCAATGTCGACCGCAAGCTCTGTGAAGCACTCGATACCCAAAACACTCGATGCCTGGATCAGGCATCTGGATGCCGTGGACCTGCCCATCCCGGTGGTGAACCACAATCATGTGCGCGAAGCTCTGAAAGACAGCCGCCGCTCGCTGCGCGACATCGCCGACATGATGCAGGAAAGCCCGGAACTGGTATTGAGCGTGCTGCGTGAAGCCAACCACAAGAGCCATGGCATGGTGGAACCGGCTGAAAGCCTTGAGATTGCAATCAACCGCCTGGGACTGGCACGTACCGAAGTCCTGCTCGGTCGCCTGCCCGCCAGGGAACCCCAGGACATACCGGCCGCCTTCCGCCAGTTGATCCTTATCAGCCAGCATGCCACGCAACAGGCCAACGGCCTGTTCGCCAGCCGGCTTGCGCGCCTGTGGCAGGACATTCATCTGGGCAGCCTGCTGTTTCTGTCGCCGCTGTGGCCCATGGCACTCGCGCACCCCAAACTTCTGGAGGACTGGGAAGTGCGGGTCATTCACAAAGGCGAGCCCAGCCGTGTGGTCGAGAAGGAGCTGTTCGGCGTCAGCCTGCTGGACCTGTGCCTGGCGCTGGCCGAGTTCTGGCGCCTGCCGGTCTGGGTGACCCGCGGCTATAAAGTGCTGATCAACGAGCGACGTGAGCTGGTCAAGGCCCTGCACATCGCCCGAGAAGATCACGACCCGTTGCGCCAGCAGCAACTGATGGACGCCGATCCGAACCTGCGCCGCTGGCTGAATCAACCGGCCAATACCGTGCTGCTGGGCAATGGCGTGGCGCTGTCTGCCCAGCAGGCGTGGAACAGCCCTCACTGCCTGCGCTGGGAGCGACTCGCAAGCCTTTATCTGCAACAGCCACTGGATGAAGTTCAGCAACAGATCCACCAGAACGCCGCCAGCAGTGCCCGCGTGCATTCGGAAGCAGATCTGTGGCATCCGGCCGAATCGCTGATCTGGCCCTGGGATGCCCGGCGCATCAGGCGTGACAACGAGATCGCTCCACCACCGACGGCCGACGCGCTGCAACAATGGCGCAAGCAGTGTGCCGAACTGCTGGTCGAACCCACGCCATTCATCAATTCCATCCACCTGACCACGACCGCTCGCGACACGTTGATGTCCTGCGGCATGCAGCGGGTCATGCTGCTGATGGCGGACAAGACAGGCAGCGTGCTGCGCGTGCATCTGGCTGGTGGCCTGCCGCAAGAAGTCTCGGGCCTGCAGTTCTCCATAAAAGAAAGCACGCTCCTGCAACGCTTGATGACGCAGCCGACCCAGTTGCGGATCACCCCGACCAACCTCGCACAGTTTTCTGCACTGCTGCCCGCAGCCCTGAAAGGCATCTTCAAAGGAGAGCACTGGCTGATCCGCTCGCTGGGTAACAACGGCAGAGTCCTGCTGCTGGTGGTCGCCGACCAGGGAGGCGGTCCATTGTCGGAAATATCCGTTCAGGCATTCGGAAAAACCGCGCAATGTATTGAACGATCACTGGCCATCTTTAGCCAACGCAAAGCCTGAGGCCTGGCGTACAATTCGCACTTTCTCTTTATCGGAGGCTGCAAATGTCCGTCTTCACTGGTTTGCCGTTGGTCATCGAGCCACAAGATCTGCTTGAGCGCCTTGACGCCCCGCAACTGATCCTCGTCGATCTGACCAGCAGCGCCCGTTACGAGGCTGGTCATATCCGCGGCGCCCGCTTCGTCGATCCCAAGCGTACCCAACTGGGCCAGCCTCCTGCGCCAGGCCTGCTGCCAGCTCATGGGGATCTCGAAAGACTGTTCAGCGAACTTGGCCACAATCCGGACGCCGTCTATGTGGTCTATGACGACGAGGGCGGTGGCTGGGCCGGACGCTTCATCTGGCTACTGGATGTCATCGGCCACACCCGTTACCACTATCTGGACGGCGGCCTGCTGGCCTGGGAAGCGCAGTCACTGCCGCTGACCACCGATGTGCCTGCGGCTGCAAGCACTCCCGTCACCCTGACCCTGCATGGCGAACCCACGGCAACCCGCGAATACGTGCAGTCGCGCCTCGGTGCCGCCGATCTGGCGATCTGGGATGCACGTGGTCCGACCGAATATTCAGGGGAAAAGGTTGTGGCAGCCCGAGGCGGTCATATCCCTGGCGCAGTCAACTTTGAGTGGACTGCCGGCATGGACAAGACCCGCAACCTGCGCATCCGCCAGGACATGCCGCAGATTCTGGAAAACCTGGGCATCACCGCCGACAAGGAAGTGATCACCCATTGCCAGACCCACCACCGCTCAGGCTTCACTTACCTGATCGCCAAGGCACTCGGTTATCCACGGGTCAAGGCTTACGCCGGATCCTGGGGTGAATGGGGCAATCATCCGGACACCCCGATCGAGAAGTGAGATCAGCTCCAAACGAGTCGGCACCTCCATCAAGCTTTAGGAATATAAATGAAAGAGCGTCTGTTCATCCTTAGTCAGCACCTGCTGCCTCACCATTTTCTGTCTCGCCTGGCTGGCTATGTTGCCGAATGCCGAGTGAGCTGGTTCAAGAATGCTTTCACTGCCTGGTTTGCGCGCCGCTATCAGGTGGACATGTCTCAGGCCCTGGTCGAAGACCTCACCGCCTACGAGCACTTCAACGACTTCTTCACCCGCGCCCTGAAACCCGGCGCTCGCCCTCTGGACACCACTCCCGGCGCAATCCTCTGCCCGGCCGACGGTGCCATCAGCCAGCTGGGGACTATCGAGCATGGCCGCATCTTCCAGGCCAAGGGTCACAGTTTCAGCGCACTTGAGCTGCTGGGCGGCGATCCGAAACTCTCCGCGCCGTTCATGGGCGGCCAGTTTGCGACTGTCTATCTGTCGCCCAAGGACTACCATCGCGTACACATGCCGCTGGCCGGAACCCTGCGCGAAATGGTCTACGTGCCAGGCCGCCTCTTTTCGGTAAACCAGACTACAGCCGAGAATGTTCCAGAACTGTTCGCCCGTAACGAGCGCGTGGTCTGCCTGTTCGACACCGAGCGCGGCCCGATGGCCGTAGTACTGGTCGGCGCAATGATCGTTGCATCGGTCGAAACAGTCTGGGCCGGGCTGGTCACGCCACCCAAGCGCGAACTGAAGACCGTGAGCTACGACGAAGCGGCACGTGCGCCTGTCCACCTGGAAAAAGGCGCAGAAATGGGCCGCTTCAAACTGGGCTCGACCGCTATCGTGCTGTTTGGCCCGGATCAGGTTAAGTGGGCCGAGGAACTGACCGCCGGTTCCAAGGTGCAAATGGGACAAGCCATGGCAACTGCGACTCAGGCCTGAACATTGCGTTGACCTGAACGATGACCTGAAGGCACAAGCTCGTCGGAGTTTGTGCCTTCAGGCTTGTGCTCTCAGGAAAGCAGGCAAATACTGGCATCAGGCCACAAAAGCTGCGAGAACGTGTCGATGCTGTTAAAGTCGCGCTATCGGTGCTGCAGGAGGCAGCGCACTTTAATTGGCGTATACGCGATACATCTCAATGCGAAGATGTCTGAAGTTCGTCAACAAAAGCCACCGTTCGGGCCTGTGGAGTAGCTGGAGTTTGCCTGTCACATGAGTAATTTGAGCTTACCTCTGTTGTTGCGTGCCCCCACGCCAACACAGTCGAGCCTGTCATTCTGTGAACCCAATCCCCGCGACTTGAAACGCTGGATCTCCAGCCTGCCCAAAGCAAACATCGGCGAAATGGCCCGCCAGCTCTATCAAGGGCTGTCCGAACTCAACCAGTTGATGACCCCCGGCGAAAACCGCCTGCAATTGCTGGAGCTGCTGCGCCCGGAAGTCTATTTCGTCTGCAGCCATCTGGAACGGCACTTTCTCAATCAGGCCATCGTGCTCGATGAGCGTCCGCGCAAGGTCGCCAACCTCTGCCAGGCCCTGCAGAATCATCTGGCAACCGGTTACAAACAGATCATCCAGAGTGTGGCGGCGCGCTACAGCAAGGAACAAGGTGCCTTGCTCACCACCGCGCTGCAACGCGCCATGCATGCGCTCAACGGCCCGCTGATCCGCGCCAGCCAGTTGTATTGCCCGGTTCAGGACGGTCTGTGGCTTGAGCTGCACCATATCTATCAGATCGCACGCCAGTACCAGTTGCACACCACGCCGGTGAACGAACCGCTGGGCACCCACACTCGCACCCTGAGCGTCGAACAGACCTATGCCGTCGCATTGCTGATGGGCTGCTCACGCAGCAATCAGATGCGCCAGTTGAATATCGGCAAGATGGCGGAATCACTGGAAGCATGGAGCGCGATGGTCACGCTACAGTCGCCTGCCGATGAAAACAGCCTGTTCGCGCTGGACCCTGCGTCCGATAAGCCACCGATGTACCGCACCCTGTTCGCCGAGGAGCAACTGCCCAAGCTTCTGGGGATAAACTCACGCGCGCTGGCCGATGCGATCAACAGATACCTGGGACTGCCTGCCGATCAGCGCTCGCAGTCAAAACTGCTTATCCCGCCTCGCGTCACCACCGATCTGCTGCAACATCTGGCAGCGGCCTGGGGCGATGTAGCCGAGCGCACCTTTCAGCGCACCGTAGGCCAGGGCACGCTGAAGCTGTGCATCGGCATGAGCGCCCTGCACTATTACGTCGGCGGGCAGAAATCGTTCACCGAGCAATTGCTGCTGCCTGCCGCGGCCAGCGTTGCGGATTTCAGCCTCAAGGTGGTCAACGATAACGCCGACGATCCGTGGTCGAACGCCTTCGATACCCATCGCGGCAACACCTCGTCGGTCTTGCTGCCCTTCGAGGAAATCGAATATCAGTCAGCGGAGGGCGACAGTGAGTCAGCCTCCAATGCCCAGAATATCTTTGCGACTTTCGAGCTGAACATCGTCAACCACAGCCCAGGCGGCTATTGCCTGGCATGGCCCAAGGACGTCCCGCCACAATTACAGGCTGGCGAACTGGTGGGGATTCAGGATGATGCCGGTCAGGGCTGGAGCATCGCCATCGTGCGCTGGGTCAGGCAGGTGCGCAGCGGCGGCACCCAGATGGGTATCGAATTGATCGCCCCGTTTGCCCAGCCTTGTGGCATGCAGTTGATACGTGAAGAACAGAACAGCCAGTACCTGCGCACCCTGATGCTTCCGGAAGTACGCGCCATGGGCAAGCCGCCGACAGTTCTGGCTCCACGCCTGCCGTTTCAGGAAGGCAGCCAGGTGATGATCAACGTCAACGGCGAAGAACGTCGCGCAGCGCTGAGCAATCGGCACATCAGCAGCGCCAGCTATAACCAGTTCGAGTACAAGATCTACGATGCGCCCAAGGCGACGGAAAGCGAGAAACCGAAGCCGGGGCAGGAATTCGATTCGTTGTGGAGTTCGCTGTAGCCGTCGCAACCCTTCAGAGGGTTACGACAGCCACACAGGACGGGCTTATCAGCCTCGCCCCTCACGGTCGCGGAAGCCCAGCAGGTAGAGAACTCCGTCCAGACCCAAAGTCGAGATCGCCTGCCTGGCAGACTGCTTGACCAACGGCTTGGCACGGAACGCCACCCCAAGACCTGCAATCGCCAGCATCGGCAAGTCATTGGCGCCATCACCCACCGCGATGGTCTGCTCCAGACTCAAACCTTCCTTGTTCGCCAGCTCACGCAGCAGATCGGCCTTGCGTTGCGCATCGACAATCGGCTCGACGGCCACGCCCGTCACCTTGCCGTCGACCACCTCAAGCTCGTTGGCAAACACATAGTCGATGCCCAGTTTGGCTTGCAACTGCTTGGCAAAGTAAGTGAAGCCGCCGGAGAGAATCGCCGTCTTGTAGCCCAGGCGCTTGAGTTCGGCAAACAGGGTTTCAGCGCCTTCGGTCAGACGCAGCGACGCACCGATTTCATCCAGCACGTTCACATCCAGCCCCTTGAGCAAAGCCAGGCGCTCCTTGAAGCTGGCACGGAAATCCAGCTCGCCACGCATGGCGCGCTCGGTGATTTCCGAGACCTGCTCACCGACGCCAGCCGCCTTGGCCAGTTCATCGATGACTTCGGCTTCGATCAGGGTCGAATCCATGTCGAACACGGCCAGACGGCGGTTACGACGGAACAGCGAATCCTGCTGGAACGCGATATCGACGTTCAAGTCCTGAGCCACACTGAGGAACTCGGCCTGCATGGCCTTGGGGTCAGCAGGCTCGCCGCGCACGGAGAACTCGATGCAGCCTTTGCCCTTGTCAGCCGGGGTGTCGAGGGGCATGCGCCCGGACAGGCGATCGATATGGTCGATATTCAGCCCGTATTTCGCAGTGATCGAACTGACGCATTGCAACTGCTCGGCAGTGACCTTGCGCGTCAGCAGGGTCACGATATGCCGTGCCTTGCCTTGCCCGTCGACCCATTGCTGATAATCCTCTTCGGACACCGCAGTGAAACGTACCTGTTGATCGAGCTTGTAGGCCGTGAACAGGATGTCCTTGAGGACGGAAGAACCCTGTTCGGTATCCGGGATTTCGACCAGGATGCCAAACGACAAGGTGTCATGGATCACCGCCTGACCAATATCGAGGATGTTCACGCCCCCCTGGGCAAGAACGCCAGTGATGGCCGCAGTGAGACCCGGACGGTCGACACCAGTGATGTTAATCAGGACGATTTCGCGCAAGGCGCACCCCAGCAGTGGAAAAAAACCGCATTCTAACCACTTTCTGTGACCGCCGGGCACAGCCAGCGCTTTGCCGCTACTGGGACGGTCGTTATACTGCGCGCAACTTCACCGAAAGAGCCGTGCTCTGTGAACCGGCCCACGCCCGTTAAAACCGATAATTTCTTCCTGCTGATCTTTCGTGCGCTGCGCCACCGCCGTGTACCGATTGCTTTGCGTATTGCCAGCCATAACGTGATCCTGGTCGCCTTGGCGCTGGTGATCTACGCCGGCGTCATGGGCCTGCAATTCAAGCAGGCCATGCACGAACAGGCCGACGCACTGGGGCAGGCCCTGACCACACAGACCGCAACCTCGGCGACCGAGCTGCTGGTGTCCAACGACATCCTCAGCCTCAACGTGCTGCTGGGCAATCTGGTCAAGAACCCGCTGGTGGCCCACGCTGCCATCTATAGCGTGGATAACCGCATTCTCGCGGAGGCCGGTCAACGTCCAAAAAACAGCCTGCTGGGTGAAGCCCAGGGTCTTTATGAAATAAAGATCACCTTCCAGGACGTGATGGCCGGTCACCTGCGTATCAGCCTGGACATGACGCAATTCCAGCAGCCCATGACCATCAGCCTGCAAAGCATGGGTATTCTGGCTGGCATCCTGCTCGCTCTGGCGCTGACCCTGAGCCTGCGTCTGGGTCGCCATATCTCCACGCCACTGCTGCAACTGCGGATCTGGCTGCGCGATATCGACCCTTACACACCTGCCACCGACCGCCAGGACGAAATCGGCGATCTGGCGCGTCAACTGCGCTCCTCCTTCGCACCACCGGTTCCAGAACCTGAAACACCACCGGAACCCGAATACAGCGAAGACGACGATGCGTATCTGGAGCCTGAGGACGAGAAACCTGCGCCTTCATTTTCAGCTCGCGATACCAGCTTCGATGAAACGCCAAAGCCTCGTGTGATCGCACCTCCCGCGCAACGCCGCTTCGTGGCCGAAGAAGATGAAGAGGACGAGGAAGATCCGTTTGCCGATCTTCGTGATAGCTCCAGCAACGCACCGGCCATTCGCCCTGCTTCGGCACTGTCCACTCCGAGCGAACCCCAACACAGCGCCGTGCTGGCCGTGCAACTGGGCGCTCAGGATCAACTGCGCCGCCTGCCTCGCGCTCGCCTGACCGATCTGCTGCAACGCTATCGTGACTGCCTCGATCAGGCCGCGTCGCTGTATGACAGCGAGCTGCATACCTTGAATGACGGCAGCACGTTGATGCTGTTCCACAGCCAGGAAAGCGGTGAGGACTACCTGACCAATGCGATCTGTTGCGGCGAGTTGCTGCGCGCATTGAGCCACGCCTTGCAGATCGAAGTTGCCGACAGTGGCATCACGCTGCAATTGCAATTGGGCCTGACGCTGGGTGAAGGCCTGTCCGGCCTGAGCCAGATCGATCTGCTGCTGACCGAAACCGCCCAGGACGCACTGGCGCTGTCCCAGCACAGCCGCAACCTGCTGCTGGTGGAACGCAAGATCAACGACGACGCCCTGATCCGCCAGCGCGCCCGCATCCGCCCGATTGCCAGCCCGGAAGGCGCCTGCTGCGTCGAGCGCCTGATGGAGCCCTACCCGTCGATGCTGGAACGCCAGCTGGCGCGCATGCATGAGACGCACAAGGCCTGAATGAATTCGCTCCCACTGGGCGCGGTGTAGAATTAATGCCGATCAGTTAAGGCATATATATTCACCTGTGGGAGGGGCCTTGGCCGCGACGACCAACTTACAGGCAACACATTTTCAGCGCCTGAAACCGGGCTGTCGC
>NZ_JBMDJL010000034.1:0-31017 GCF_057809175.1 Pseudomonas sp. FG43 | reverse complement strand
AGAATCGATGGTGGCCGCCGTAGAAGTCTTCACTGCCGTATAGGCAGCTCAGAAATGGAGAAAAGTCGATGGCGATCACTGTGCAGCCTTCACTGCCGTATAGGCAGCTCAGAAAATCACGACCTGGAATTGTTCATGGCTGAGGCGCTTCACTGCCGTATAGGCAGCTCAGAAAAAGCACCCCAAAGGCAGCATCCAGAACATGAGCTTCACTGCCGTATAGGCAGCTCAGAAAATCTGCTCAGGCGTTAGCGTGTTTTGCACCTGCTTCACTGCCGTATAGGCAGCTCAGAAAAGGCGAGCAAATCGGCAAGCTCTGGTATGTCGCTTCACTGCCGTGTAGGCAGCTCAGAAACAGCAGCAACTGCTGCAAATTCTTCCCAGCGCTTTCACTGCCGTATAGGCAGCTCAGAAAATCACCGGATGAATGTCGCCGTCCGGCAATCGACTTCACTGCCTATAAGGCAGTGAAGGCAAAAGCCGTTGATCGTGAAGGCCTGTATCAGTTCAGCTACCAAACGCGCCCCAAACCTTGCGCCACATTCCTTGCCTGGGCTGCGGCGGGACCTCCATCACCACATGCGGCATATCCCGAAACCGAATCCATGATTCGTTACGCCATTGCAATACGCTCAGGGCATTGCCGAACCATTGCATCTGATTCAGACACGGTTGATCGCCCGTGACAGCATGTTGCTGATGCAAAACCGGCAATACGTCATGAGTCAGCCAGTGACGCAGGGCGCGGTTTTCGGGGATGTAATGGTGAACCAGCATCGCAAACACACCAGACTCACTGAGCAGCACGCACTTTTCCCAGCGGCCATGAGCTTGCAGCCAGGCGGTGCGACGTTGATCCGGGTCGAGCTTGAGCGTGGCGCGTTCGTCCAGCTTCTTGCCCATCAGGCGCGCAAGGTCTGCCAGACAAAACCATGCCTGAGCGTCACACACGACGGCACGCAATGCGCGGTGATGGCGGTTGAAAACGAGGGCTTCAAATTGTTCTGTGCAGGGCGCAGAGGGATTGAGGGGGTACATGGTCCGATTCCTTTTACCGTAGAGCTGGGCCATGTCGTCGCCAAACGAGATGGGTGGCAGCTGTGTGCAGGTTGGCGAACCGAGGTAAAAGGTAAACCCGGCAGACCCGAAGGTCTCCCGCACACAGCCGCCATAACACGGAACGACAGGCGCAAAAAAATGCTTCCCACCGTAATTAGGAATGCTGTTGCTACATTTACCATCGGGTCGCCAAACCCGGCCGCTGATTTTGCAGCGAACGGCGCGGAGACTAACGCGCACTGCGAGACGTGGCAACTGCTGGCCGTTCGATGCCTGTTTCAATCACTGCTCATTCAGAGAAGCCAGCCACCTGTTCACGCCAAACCGGCAATAGCTGCTCATCAATCACCCAATGAGACTGCCCAGGACGTATGCAGACACCACCGACCCAACGCTCATGAGCAGCATGCTCCAGCCAATATGCTTCACCCCTCAAAACCTGCTTGCCCAATGGCGTAATCGTCAACAGACGCCGAGGCCATTCCAGATGAACCTCCGACTCGATCAGCAAAGGGCGCGGAGTATCGATCAGCGGTCGCATCATCGCGTGAAACATCAAATCCCCAAGAAACGGCAGCGGTTCGCGTTTGGCCATCAGTTCGGCGAAAACCCTGCCGCATGCCACCGGCCCAGCTTCGTCCACATACTGCAAAGCCAGACGCTCAGTGAGCGACAAACCATCGCGAATACCCGGCAACTCCTGCAATTGCCGCAACAGCGCCGGCGCGATAAAGGGCAGGGCGGCGTTCGGTTCATGAGCCAGTTTCGCCAACGCGACGGGAGATGAATCGCAATAAGCCAGCCACGCCTGACGCGCCAACAGCAGCGCGTCCTCATCGATCAGCCTGCGCTGCGGCCAAAGCCAGGCAAGCACATCGGGAGCCAGTTGCCCGATACCGATAAAACGCTGAACGCCGGGTACATGATCCACCTCAATCAGCTCAAGCTTGCGCGGCAGACGCTCAAGCCCCGCCAGCGCCCGGATCAGGAAAAGCTGGTCATAAGCATCCGCTTCGCACCACAGCACACTATGGTCGGCGTCGCTCAACTGCGTAAGGTTCGAGTATTCATCGTCGAGTCGTCGCTCAGCATCGGCTACATCAATCCCGAAAGCATCGCTGATGAACTGACCGCGAAGCGCCTTGTACGCCTCGGCAGGCAAATCCTGAACCGGCCCCATGCACAGCGGGTCCGCCAGCATCCGAAATGAACCCTTGAAACCCGCCAGTTGCAGGCTGTGCGCAATGTCATTGTCGCAACGCCAATGCACCGTCCGCGCCTCATCACTCGCCTCGAAATCCGGATGCCGCGCCGCAAAATCCACCGCATCCACATGCGCCTTGAGCTTGGGCCAACTGCTGAAACCCAACTCCCGGGCGATCAGCCACTGAGCATCGGACAGCGTCACAGGCGCGGAGGAATGATTACGTGAAATCAGCGAAAGCTCATCAGGCGCAGCGCCATTTTTCATACGCTGCAAAAGCTCCTTGGCCCGCTTGCGCTGCTGCTCAAGGTTGATACGACCGTCATTGGACAATGACGCAGAACGAGTAGACATACGATCTCCTTGCACAAACCTTGTCCGCTTGAAGGTCGGGAGTCGTAGTGACGAATGCGAGAGGCAAGATCCTGGGCGCAGCCCTTTCCGCGGATGGAGGCGTGGATAGCGCCGAGCGGGAATATAGGCAATGGGTCCGATGAAAGCAATGTTCACCGGACCCTGATACTGCGCTTTCTGTGGGACCGGATTTATCCGGGAAGGGCGTCACCGAATAACCATCTGGATGCTGCTGGTCATACATGTAGGAGGTTTCTGGGCTGCCTACACGGCAGTGAAGGCGCTTCCTGTGCCGTTCTGCGGCCTCGGCCTTTTCTAAGCTGCCTACACGGCAGTGAAGATCGCACGAGCGCCTGGCGGTGATTCGGAGCTGTTTCTAAGCTGCCTACACGGCAGTGAAGTGGGGCGCTTCAGATCGCGACCCTGACACCAATTTCTAAGCTGCCTATACGGCAGTGAAGACACGCGGGCTGGTCGTGCCACATCAACATATTTTCTAAGCTGCCTATACGGCAGTGAAGAATCTCGCCGGATTGCTCCCCGAGTTCGGAAATTTCTAAGCTGCCTATACGGCAGTGAAGGTTTTCAACGGCCCACTCGATCATTTCGTACATTTCTAAGCTGCCTATACGGCAGTGAAGGTCCACAAGGCGACTCGCAACAAGGGCAGGGCTTTCTAAGCTGCCTATACGGCAGTGAAGAGCATTCGCACACTCTTTGGTGTAAATCGAACTTTCTAAGCTGCCTATACGGCAGTGAAGTCCCCAGAGGGCCGGGGACCCTGGCGATTTTCTTTCTAAGCTGCCTATACGGCAGTGAAGTTACCAGATTCATCAGACAGCCCATGGACACTTTTCTAAGCTGCCTATACGGCAGTGAAGCGAACGGTCACGCAAACATCAGTGTCGCGATATTTCTAAGCTGCCTATACGGCAGTGAAGCCGCCTACAGCGCGCACGCCGATTCGCCTTCTTTTCTAAGCTGCCTATACGGCAGTGAAGGACTATCTCGGCGAAAAACTTTCGTTTGCGGATTTCTAAGCTGCCTATACGGCAGTGAAGTAGACACCTTGCCTTATAACCCTCCGTTTTTAAAGAGAAATCACGTGCCCAACACTGTTTGACCCTTTTTTCTTAGGCTTCCGTAAGTTATTGATTTTAAAGAAGCCTGAGAGGGCTAGAAAAAAGAGGGTCAGAAAAGGGGTAGTTAAATCGTGGCTTGGCATCGGCAATCTAGGAGTAATGCCGATCAGTTGAGGTCATAGATCGCTTTGTGGGAGGCAGCTTGCTGGCGACTTCACGTACAGACGCAGAATATCTGTCGGTTTCAAGGCCTTTTTCGCCAGCAAGCTGCCTTCTACAAGCTTGCGTGTGCCTCAAATGATCGGCATCGGGATTTGCAATGTCGGAGGGAGAGGTCGGTACATTCAAGGAATATGTATTGTCTGGAATGCCGTCTCGCGAATGAATTCGCTCCTACTCAGGTAGCTACTTTCTTTCATTGGCACGACGATAGTTGTCGCCTGTAAGCGGGCTCCAGGCTCAGCAACCAACAAAATCCAGGCACAAAAAAACCGGCTCAACTGGCCGGTTTCTTTCAAACCCAAGCTCTGCAACCGCTTGGGTGTCTTGCTATTTGGTGCCCCGAGGGAGACTCGAACTCCCACTCCTTTCGAAAACGGATTTTGAATCCGCCGCGTCTACCAATTCCGCCATCAGGGCTCAATGGCGGCGAAGTATAGGGATGCGCATACCGTTGGTCAACAAGGATTTTTGCAGGTTTTTTACTAATCCTTCCAAACCGGATAAACTCCCCGGCCCTGCTTATCGAACACCATCATGCGCGTTGCTGACTTTACCTTCGATCTTCCTGATTCCCTGATTGCTCGCCACCCGCTGGCCGAGCGGCGCAGTAGTCGTCTGTTGACCCTGGACGGGGTGAGCGGCGCGCTGGCGCATCGTCAATTCACTGATTTGCTTGAGCATTTGCGCTCTGGCGATCTGATGATCTTCAACAACACCCGTGTGATTCCCGCACGTCTGTTCGGGCAGAAGGCGTCCGGCGGCAAGCTGGAGATTCTGGTTGAGCGGGTGCTGGACAGTCATCGGGTGCTGGCGCATGTGCGGTCGAGCAAGTCGCCCAAGCCGGGCTCGTCGATTCTGATCGATGGCGGTGGCGAGGCCGAGATGGTGGCGCGTCACGACACGCTGTTCGAGCTGCGTTTTGCCGAAGAGGTGCTGCCGCTGCTCGACCGCGTCGGGCATATGCCGTTGCCTCCTTATATAGATCGCCCGGACGAAGGCGCTGACCGCGAGCGTTATCAGACGGTCTATGCCCAGCGCGCCGGTGCGGTGGCTGCGCCGACGGCGGGTCTGCATTTCGATGAGCCACTGCTGGAGGCGATTGCCGCCAAGGGCGTCGAGACGGCTTTCGTGACGCTGCACGTGGGCGCTGGCACCTTTCAGCCGGTGCGGGTAGATCGGATCGAAGATCACCACATGCATAACGAATGGCTGGAAGTCAGCCAGGAAGTCGTCGATGCCGTGGCCGCGTGTCGTGCGCGGGGCGGGCGGGTGATTGCGGTCGGGACCACCAGCGTGCGCTCGCTGGAGAGTGCCGCGCGTGATGGCGTGTTGAAGCCGTTCAGCGGCGACACCGATATCTTCATCTATCCGGGGCGGCCGTTTCATGTGGTCGATGCCCTGGTGACCAATTTCCATTTGCCTGAATCCACGCTGTTGATGCTGGTTTCGGCGTTCGCCGGTTATCCCGAAACCATGGCGGCCTACAAGGCGGCCATCGAGCATGGGTACCGCTTCTTCAGTTACGGTGATGCGATGTTCATCACCCGCAATCCCGCGCCGACTGCTCCGCAGGAATCGGCCTCAGAGGATCAAGCATGAGTCGCACCTGTCGTATGTCTTTCGAGCTGCTGGCCACCGATGGCAAGGCTCGTCGCGGTCGCCTGACCTTTCCTCGTGGCGTGGTGGAAACCCCGGCGTTCATGCCGGTGGGCACTTATGGCACGGTCAAGGGCATGCTGCCTCGGGATATCGAGGCCACCGGCGCGCAGATCATTCTGGGTAACACTTTCCACCTGTGGCTGCGTCCGGGCACCGAGGTCATCAAGGGCCATGGCGACCTGCACGATTTCATGCAGTGGAAAGGGCCGATCCTGACCGACTCCGGTGGTTTCCAGGTGTTCAGCCTGGGCGCCATGCGCAAGATCAAGGAGGAGGGCGTGACCTTCGCTTCTCCGGTCGATGGCGCCAAGGTGTTCATGGGGCCGGAAGAGTCGATGCAGGTCCAGCGTGATCTGGGCTCGGACATCGTGATGATCTTCGACGAATGCACGCCGTATCCGGCCGATGAAGACGTCGCACGTGTTTCCATGGAGCTGTCGCTGCGTTGGGCCAAGCGCTCGAAAGTCGCTCATGGCGAGAGCACGGCAGCGCTGTTCGGCATCGTGCAGGGTGGCATGCATGAAAACCTGCGCATGCGCTCGCTCGAAGGGCTGGATCAGATCGGTTTCGACGGCCTGGCCATTGGCGGTCTGTCGGTGGGCGAGCCCAAGCACGAGATGATCAAGGTGCTGGATTATCTGCCGGGCCAGATGCCAGCAGACAAACCTCGTTACCTTATGGGGGTAGGCAAGCCCGAAGATCTGGTTGAGGGTGTGCGCCGCGGAGTCGACATGTTCGATTGCGTGATGCCGACCCGCAATGCCCGCAACGGCCATCTGTTCATCGATACCGGTGTCCTGAAGATTCGTAATGCGTTCCATCGCCATGACGATTCGCCGCTGGATCCGACCTGTGACTGCTACACCTGCAAGAACTTCTCCCGCGCTTATCTGCATCACCTGGACAAGTGCGGCGAAATGTTGGGGAGCATGCTCAATACGATCCACAATTTGCGGCATTACCAGCTGCTTATGGCTGGTTTGCGCGAGGCTATTCAACAAGGTACATTGGCCGCCTTCGTCGATGCCTTCTATGCCAAACGCGGCCTTCCAACGCCGCCGCTTGGCTGAAACAGAACCGATTTTTCGTGTTTCTTATACTAATTATGCAATTGGAGCGCTAAATGAGCTTTTTCATCTCTCCCGCTTTCGCGGATGCTGCTGCACCGGCTGCCGGTCCTGCGGGCACCGGCTTTGAGTGGATCTTCCTGGTCGGCTTCCTGGTCATCTTCTATCTGATGATCTGGCGCCCACAGGCCAAGCGCGCCAAGGAGCAGAAAAACCTGCTCAGCAACCTGCAGAAGGGCGATGAAGTCGTTACCACTGGCGGTATCGCTGGCAAGATCAACAAAGTGACCGATGACTTCGTGGTTATCGAGGTTTCCGATACTGTTGAGCTGAAGATCCAGAAGGGCGCTATCGCTGCCACTCTGCCAAAGGGCACCCTGAAAGCGATCTGAGTACCATTTTTACCAATCGACGGGGCGCGCAAGGCGCCCCGCGTTCTAAGCGGGCGGCGTGATGCTGAACAAATACCCTCTGTGGAAATACGTACTGATCCTGGCGGTGCTGGCGATCGGTTTCATTTATTCCGCACCCAATCTCTACCCTGACGACTCGGCTATCCAGATCAGTGGCGCCAGTACTGCGCTGCAGGTCAGTCAGGCGGATCTGGATCGTGCAGGCAAGGCGCTTGCCGATGCCGGTATCTCGGTCAAGGCCTCCTCTCTGGCTGAGAATGGCAAGGGCGGTTTGTTGCGTCTGAGCAAGCAGGAAGATCAGTTGCCAGCCAAGGATGTGGTGCGCAAGGCTTTGGGTGATGACTATGTCGTTGCGCTCAACCTGGCCCGTACTACCCCGACATGGTTGCGTAACCTGGGCGCAAGCCCGATGAAGCTGGGTCTGGACCTTTCCGGTGGTGTGCATTTCCTGTTGGAAGTGGACATGGACAAGGCCATCGATGCTCGCCTGAAAGTCTACGAAGGCGAAGTCAAGACTCTGTTGCGCAAAGAGAAGGTGCGTTATCGCAGCCTTCCACAAGTCAACAATGTCATTCAGTTGGGTTTCACCGACGATGCCGAGCGTGAACAGGCCCGTGCCCTGGTCCGCAAGAGCTTCACCGACTTTGAAATCACGCCTGCCGAGTTGAACGGTATTCCTGTTCTGCGTCTGGCGCTGACTGCAGCCAAGCTGGCTGAAATTCGCGAATATTCCATCAAGCAGAACCTGACTACGGTGCGTAACCGCGTCAACGAGCTGGGTGTTGCCGAGCCTCTGGTCCAGCGTCAGGGTGCCAACCGTATCGTGGTTGAGCTGCCGGGCGTGCAGGACACTGCCGAAGCCAAGCGTATTCTCGGCAAGACGGCCAACCTGGAGTTCCGTCTGGGCGCAGGCCCTGATGACTCCAAGGGCACCACCGAGATGTTCGAGTTCCGCGAGGGCGGACGTCCTGCCGCTGCGGTCGAGCGTGGTCTGATCATCACCGGTGATCAGGTAACCGATGCCAAGGCGAGTTTCGACGAGCATGGCCGTCCACAGGTGAACATCAATCTCGATGGTCACGGTGGCGAGCTGATGAGCCGTGCAACCCGCAGCAATGTGGGTCGCAGCATGGCGGTGATCTTCATCGAGCAGCGTCCGACCACGACCTATGTCAAGCAGACGGTCGATGGCGTCGAGAAAGACGTGGCGGTGCAGACTTTCAAGGAAGACAAGAAAATCATCAGTCTGGCGACCATTCAGTCGCCGCTGGGCAGTCAGTTCCGGATCACCGGTCTGAACGGCCAGGGTGAGTCCTCCGAGCTGGCGCTGCTGCTGCGTGCCGGTGGTCTGGCGGCGCCGATGTACTTCGCTGAAGAACGCACAATCGGTCCAAGCCTGGGTGCCGACAACATCACCAAGGGTATCGATGCTTCCCTGTGGGGCATGCTGTTCGTTTCGCTGTTCATCATGGCGATCTACCGTTTCTTCGGCCTGATCGCGACTGTCGCTCTGGCCTTCAACATGGTCATGCTGCTGGCGCTGATGTCTCTGCTGGGTGCAACGCTGACCCTGCCGGGTATTGCCGGTATCGTTCTGACCATGGGTATGGCGGTCGACGCCAACGTGCTGATCTTCTCGCGTATTCGTGAGGAAATCGCCAATGGCATGAGCGTGCAGCGTGCAATCAACGAAGGTTTCGATCGTGCCTACACGGCGATCCTCGACGCCAACCTGACGACGTTGCTGGTCGGCGGCATTCTCTTTGCGATGGGCACCGGCCCCGTCAAAGGGTTTGCGGTGACCATGTCGCTCGGGATCTTTACCTCGATGTTCACGGCCATCATGGTGACCCGCGCTATGGTCAACCTGATCTACGGCGGTCGTGACTTCAAGAAGTTGTGGATTTAAGGGGCTGCCATGTTACGTACCATCAACTTCATGGGCGTTCGCAATGTTGCGTTCGCCGTTACCATGCTCCTTACCGTACTGGCGTTGTTCAGCTGGTTCCATAAAGGGCTTAACTTCGGTCTGGACTTCACCGGCGGTACGCTGATCGAGCTGACCTACGAGCGTCCGGCGGACCTGGGCAAGGTGCGTGAGGAGCTGGCTTCGGCTGGTTACCACGATGCTGTGGTTCAGAGCTTCGGCGCGACCACTGACTTGCTGGTGCGCATGCCGGGTGAAGACCCGCAACTGGGCACCCAGGTAGCTGAAGCGCTGCGCCAGGCGGGTGCCGATAACCCGGCGACCGTCAAGCGTGTCGAGTTCGTCGGCCCGCAGGTCGGTGAAGAACTGCGTGACCAGGGCGGTATCGGCATGTTGCTGGCCCTGGGTGGCGTTCTGATCTATCTGGCGTTCCGCTTCCAGTGGAAGTTTGCGGTCGGTGCGATCATTTCCCTGATTCACGACGTGGTCGTGACCATGGGTATCCTGTCGTTCTTCCAGATCACGTTCGATCTGACGGTTCTGGCGGCGGTGCTGGCGATCATCGGTTACTCGCTGAACGACACCATCGTGGTCTTCGACCGGGTCCGTGAAAACTTCCGCCTGCTGCGCAAGGCTTCGCTGATCGAGAACATCAACATTTCCACCACCCAGACACTGCTGCGCACCATTGCGACTTCGGTCTCTACGCTGCTGGCAATCATCGCGTTGTGGGTGTTTGGTGGCGACAGCCTGGAAGGCTTCTCCATTGCGTTGTTCATCGGTGTTCTGGCGGGTACTTACTCGTCCATCTACATCGCCAACGTGATGCTGATCTGGCTGAACCTCACCACAGAGGATCTGATTCCTCCGGTTGTGACCGAGAAGGCGGATGATTTGCCTTGATGCCCTCCTTCTGTAGGAGCGAATTCATTCGCGAATGCCTCTGATGCCAGGGTGATCGGGAATGTTCGCGGATGAATCCGCTCCTACGGAAAATGCAAGAAATGAAAAGGCGCGAGTTCGGAACTCGCGCCTTTTTTTATGCTCCAAGGCTTGGCAGTGCGTAGGAAAGAATCTACGCGAACGTAGGTCAGGAGGTTCAAAGTGAACAAGTCTCTGCTTGTTGGTGCTGTGTTGGGTGCTGCTGTCGTTACCGCTGGTGGCGCTGTTGCCACCTACAGCCTGGTCAAGGGCGGCCCAGAGTATGCAGATGTGTTGGCCGTCGAGCCGATCAAGGAGCAAATCAAGACCCCGCGTGAGGTCTGCAAGGATGTAGCTGTTACCCATCGCGCTCCGGTCAAGGATGAGCATCAGATCGTAGGTAGTGTGATTGGTGCTGTAGCAGGTGGTTTGCTCGGTAACCAGGTTGGTGGTGGTAATGGCAAGAAGATTGCCACGGTCGCCGGTGCGGTAGGTGGTGGCTATGCAGGTAACAAGGTTCAGGAAGGTATGCAGAACCGCGATACTTACACCACGACTGAAACTCGTTGCAATACCGTCAACGATATCAGCGACAAGGTTGTGGGCTACAACGTGAAGTACAAGTTGAACGAGAAGGTTGGACAGGTTCGTATGGCCAATGACCCAGGCAGTCAGATCCCTGTGGACAAGAATGGTCAGTTGATCCTGAGCCAGGCTGCTCAATAAGCTGTGATGCAGGAGTGAATGAATTCGCTCCTGCGGTCAGCAGGCATAAAAAAACCGGCGAAAGCCGGTTTTTTTGCATCTGCCATTCAGCGTTTCAGCGAAGGCGGCAGGTGTGGAGCGATGGCGGTCAGGACTGCCTTGAAGCATTTGGTGTTGCCAGCAACGATGTGGCCTTTCTCCAGGAAGTCGTGACCGCCTGTGAAGTCGCTGACCAGGCCGCCTGCTTCCTGAATCAGCAATGCGCCTGCTGCCATGTCCCATTCGGACAGGCCTGATTCCCAGAATGCATCGAAACGGCCGGCTGCAACGTAAGCCAGGTCCAGGCTGGCAGCGCCTGCGCGGCGGATGCCTGCGGTCTGGCCGACGAGGCTGCGGAACATGCCCAGGTAGTTTTCCAGGCCGTCCATTTGTTCATCGCGGAACGGGAAGCCGGTGCCCAGCAGTGCGCCTTCAAGGCTCTTGCGGGTGCTGACGCGCAGGCGGCGACCGTTCAGGGCTGCGCCACGGCCACGGCTGGCGGTGAATTCTTCCTGGCGAACCGGGTCGAGAACGACGGCGTGCTCAAGGCGGCCGCGATATTTGCAGGCGATGCTGACAGCGAAGTGCGGGATGCCGCGAACGAAGTTGGTGGTGCCGTCCAGCGGATCGATGATCCACAGGTAATCGGCGCCTTCGCCGCTGCCTGCGTGCAGGCCGCTTTCTTCGCCGAGGATGCCGTGGGTAGGATAAGCCTTGCGCAGGGCGGTGATGATGCTCTGCTCGGCGGCACGGTCAATTTCCGTGACGTAGTCTTTGGCTTCTTTTTCGTCAACCTTGATGGTATCCAAGCGCTCGATGGAGCGGAAAATCAATTCGCTGGCGCTGCGGGCGGCGCGCAGCGCGATATTCAGCATGGGCTGCATGGACATTTCACCTAAGGTTGTTAAAGAGAGCCGAACATTCTATGGGTTAAGTCAAATTATTTCCAGCCCTGGCGTTGTCGTCTCGATCAGGTTTTACGATTTTCCGTGGTCAGGCGTTTGTAAGGGTTCATAGCGTTAATGAGGCGGGTTCTGTAATATTTGCACCCCTTAATTTTGTCAGTGAGCGCTTGCATTGCTGCAGAACATTCGTGTTGTCCTGGTCGGCACTACCCATCCCGGAAATATCGGTGGGGCTGCGCGTGGCATGAAAAACATGGGGCTTTCGCGGCTGGTGCTGGTCGAGCCGCGTGTGTTCCCGTCTCCTGAAGCCGATGCGCGAGCGTCGGGGGCTGGCGATATCCTTGAGGGCGCGCAGGTCGTGGCGACTCTTGAGGAGGCGTTGGTCGGTTGCAGTCTGGTGCTGGGCACCAGTGCCCGTGATCGCAGCCTTCCCTGGCCCATGCTCGACCCGCGTGAATCCGGCGTGAAAGTCGTCGAGCAGGCCGGGCAGGGCGCCGAGGTTGCGTTGGTCTTTGGTCGTGAACATGCCGGCCTGACCAACGAGGAATTGCAGCGCTGTCATTACCATGTGCATATTCCGTCCGATCCCTCGTTCAGTTCGCTCAATCTGGCCGCTGCGGTCCAGGTGCTTGCCTACGAGGTACGCATGTCGTGGCTGGCTGCCCAGCAGCAGTCGTCGGGTGCCGAGGTGGCTCCAGTGGTTTCGGCGCGCAATGCCGAACTGGCGACGATGGATGAGATGGAAGGCTTTTATGGGCATCTGGAAGCGGCACTGGTTGCCATCGGCTTCCTTGACCCGGAAAAACCACGTCATTTGATGGCGCGACTGCGTCGGCTGTATGGCCGTAGCGAAGTCGAGCGCTCTGAGTTAAGTATTCTGCGTGGCATTCTCACCGAGACTCAGAAAGCGGCTCGCGGTGAACCTTATAAGCGGAAGGATCAGTGATGTTCGAGCGTCTGCGAGAAGATATCCAAAGTGTTTTCCATCGTGATCCTGCGGCACGTAATGCTTTCGAGGTTCTGACCTGCTATCCGGGCATGCATGCGATCTGGCTGCACCGGCTGGCGCATATCCTGTGGCGCAGTGGCTGGAAGTGGCTGGCGCGGCTGGTGTCCAACTTTGGTCGTTGGATGACCGGCATCGAGATACATCCCGGTGCGCGCATCGGTCGTCGTTTCTTCATCGATCACGGGATGGGAATCGTGATCGGCGAAACGGCGGAGATCGGCAATGATGTCACGCTGTATCAGGGTGTGACCCTGGGTGGCACCTGTTGGAATGCTGGCAAGCGTCACCCGACTCTGGAAGATGGTGTCGTGGTCGGCGCGGGTGCCAAGGTGCTTGGGCCATTCACGGTGGGTGCCGGTGCCAAGATCGGTTCCAATGCGGTGGTCACCAAGGCTGTGCCGGCGGGCGCGACGGCGGTCGGTATTCCGGGGCGCATCATCGTGAAGTCCGATGACGAGGCGGAGGCCCGGCGCAAGGCGATGGCCGAGAAGCTGGGGTTCGATGCCTATGGTGTCAGTGCCGACATGCCGGACCCGGTTGCGAGGGCTATCGGCCAGTTGCTCGATCACTTGCAGGCTGTGGATGCTCGCCTGGAGGATATGGGCGACGCTCTGGGTCGGCTTGGCAGCGATTACTGCGCCAAGGAATTGCCTGAGTTGCGTGACGAGGTCTTCGATTGCGTGAAGGACAAGAGCGAAGAGAAGGTCGGCTAGAGGTCGCTGCATGTGGGGCGTGTCAACAGGACGCACCTTTGCTATGATATCGCCCGCTATTTTTGCTAATCCCGACTATTTCACTTGGTCTAATAGTTGACTTAAATACTCGGGAATAGCATACTCGCTCCCATTCTGAACCTCCGCGGTACACGCCATGCGACTGACTACAAAAGGCCGATACGCTGTAACAGCAATGCTTGATCTGGCATTGCATGCGCAGCACGGGCCAGTGTCTCTGGCCGATATCTCTGAGCGGCAAGGCATTTCCCTGTCTTACCTTGAGCAACTGTTCGCCAAGCTGCGTCGCAGCAATCTGGTGTCGAGTGTGCGCGGTCCTGGTGGTGGTTACCAGTTGTCCCGCGACATGCAGGGCATTCAGGTCGCCCAGGTCGTCGATGCAGTCAATGAGTCGGTCGATGCCACTCGTTGCCAGGGGCTGGGTGATTGCCATGCCGGTGATACCTGCCTGACCCACCATCTGTGGTGCGATCTCAGCCAGCAGATTCACGAATTTCTAAGTGGTATCAGCTTGGCGGATCTTGTCACTCGCCGTGAGGTGCAGGAAGTCGCCCAGCGCCAGGACCTGCGTCGCAGTAATAACAATGTGTCGCAGCTGGGTAAGATTGAAACGTCCGCCGTCGAATGAACGTAGATGAATGAGCGGTGCGCCTGCCTGATAGGAGAGATTCAATGAAGTTGCCGATTTACCTCGATTACTCCGCGACGACGCCGGTCGATCCGCGCGTTGCGCAGAAAATGATGGATTGCCTGCTGGTTGACGGAAACTTCGGCAACCCGGCCTCGCGCTCCCACGTTTTTGGCTGGAAAGCCGAAGAATCCGTAGAGAACGCTCGCCGTCAGGTCGCTGATCTGGTCAATGCCGATCCGCGTGAAATCGTCTGGACCTCCGGTGCTACCGAGTCCGATAACCTGGCCATCAAGGGTGTAGCGCATTTCTACGCCACCAAGGGCAAGCACATCATCACTTCAAAGGTCGAGCACAAAGCCGTTCTCGATACCACGCGCCAGCTGGAGCGTGAAGGTTTCGAAGTGACTTACATCGAGCCGGGCGAAGACGGCCTCATCACGCCGGCCATGATCGAAGCTGCACTGCGCGACGACACCATCCTGGTTTCGGTCATGCATGTGAACAACGAGATCGGCACCATCAACGATATCGCTGCCATTGGCGAGCTGACCCGTTCGCGTGGCGTGCTGTTCCATGTCGATGCTGCCCAGTCCACCGGCAAGGTTGAAATCGATCTGGCCAGCCTCAAGGTTGACCTGATGTCGTTCTCGGCCCACAAGACTTACGGCCCTAAAGGTATCGGCGCGCTGTACGTGAGCCGCAAGCCGCGTGTTCGCCTTGAAGCGACCATGCACGGCGGCGGTCATGAGCGTGGCATGCGTTCCGGTACGCTGGCGACCCACCAGATCGTCGGCATGGGCGAAGCTTTCCGTATCGCCAAGGAAGAGATGGCGAGCGAGAACGTTCGCATCAAGGCCTTGAGCGACCGTTTCTACAAGCAGGTCGAAGATCTGGAAGAGTTGTACGTCAACGGCAGCCTGACTGCCCGAGTACCGCACAACCTGAACCTGAGCTTCAACTATGTCGAAGGCGAGTCGCTGATCATGGCGCTCAAGGATCTGGCGGTTTCGTCCGGTTCTGCCTGTACCTCGGCTTCGCTTGAACCGTCGTACGTGCTGCGCGCCCTTGGTCGTAATGACGAACTGGCACATAGCTCGATACGCTTTACCTTTGGTCGCTTCACGACTGAAGAAGAAATCGACTACGCCGCGCAGAAGGTCTGCGAGGCTGTTACCAAGCTGCGCGCTCTTTCGCCGCTGTGGGACATGTTCAAAGATGGCGTCGATATCTCCAAGATCGAGTGGGCGGCGCACTAATTTAAAGTCGCCGCCAAACAGGCCGGGCGCAACCCCGTTGACCGGCCTGCAGAGCGACTCCCTGATGTGAGAGGAACAGAATCATGGCTTACAGCGAAAAGGTCATTGACCACTACGAGAACCCGCGCAACGTCGGCAAGATGAACGCGGAAGATCCTGATGTCGGCACCGGCATGGTCGGCGCTCCGGCGTGCGGCGACGTGATGCGTCTGCAGATCAAGGTCAACGAACAGGGTGTCATCGAAGACGCCAAGTTCAAGACTTACGGCTGCGGCTCCGCCATCGCTTCCAGCTCCCTGGCGACCGAGTGGATGAAGGGCAAGACTCTGGATGAAGCAGAGACCATCAAGAACACTCAGCTGGCTGAAGAGCTTGCTCTGCCTCCGGTGAAAATTCACTGCTCCGTACTCGCGGAAGACGCCATCAAGGCGGCAGTTCGTGACTACAAGCAGAAGAAAGGCTTGCTGTAAGAAGCGGTCTTTTCAGAAAAGCTGGCGACAAGAAAGGAGTTCCGATGGCTATCAGCATGACAGAAGCTGCCGCTAACCACGTGCGTCGTTCCCTCGATGGGCGCGGCAAGGGTGATGGCATTCGTCTGGGGGTTCGTACCACAGGCTGTTCAGGTCTTGCCTATGTACTCGAGTTCGTCGATGAGGCGGGTAGCGAGGACACTGTGTACGAGCTGCACGGCGTCAAGGTGATTATCGACCCTAAAAGCCTGGTCTACCTCGACGGCACCGAACTCGATTTCGTACGCGAAGGTTTGAACGAAGGCTTCAAGTTCAATAACCCCAACTCGCGCGGTGAGTGCGGCTGCGGCGAAAGCTTCAACGTCTGAGGCTTTTATTCGTGGGTACTCCTTGTCACTTCGCCCTGTTCGACCTCAAGCCTGATTTCTGTCTTGATCTCGACCAGTTGGCGACGCGCTACCGTGAGCTGGCGCGCAGCGTACATCCAGACCGTTTTGCTGATGCCTCCGAGCGTGAGCAGCGTCTGGCGCTTGAGCATTCCGCACGTCTCAATGAGGCCTATCAGACTCTCAGGAGCGCCCCGAAAAGAGCGCGTTACCTGCTGGTCATGAAGGGCGATGAGGTGCCGCTGGAAGTCACTGTGCATGATCCCGATTTTCTTCTGCAGCAGATGCAATGGCGCGAAGAGTTGGAAGATCTGCAGGATGAGGCTGATCTGGCGGGTGTCGCGGTATTCAAGCGTCGCCTCAAAAGCGCTCAGGATGAACTGAACGAAAGCTTCGCCGCCTGTTGGGACGATGCTGCACAACGCGAGCACGCCGAACGGCTGATGCGGCGTATGCAGTTCCTCGACAAGCTCTCCTACGAAGTGCGCCAGCTGGAAGAGCGCCTCGACGATTAACTCCGTGCCGCCCTGGCCGCACGCCTGTGATTATTCAGAAAAGCATGGCCTTACTGCAGATCGCTGAACCCGGGCAAAGTCCTAAACCGCACCAGCGCCGTCTTGCTGTCGGTATTGACCTGGGCACCACCAATTCGCTGGTTGCTGCATTGCGCAGCGGCCTTTCCGAGCCTCTGGCCGATGCAGAAGGGCAGGTCATCCTGCCGTCTGCTGTGCGCTATCACGCCGATCGCGTGGAAGTGGGCCAGTCAGCCAAGGCTGCGGCTTCTGTCGATCCGTTCAATACCGTGCTTTCGGTCAAGCGTCTCATGGGGCGCGGTCTGTCCGATGTGAAGCAGTTGGGCGAGCAATTGCCTTATCGCTTTGTCGAGGGTGAGTCGCACATGCCGTTCATCGACACGGTCCAGGGCCCGAAAAGCCCGGTCGAAGTGTCGGCGGATATTCTCAAGGTGCTGCGCCAGCGTGCCGAGGCTGCCCTGGGTGGTGATCTGGTCGGTGCGGTGATTACCGTTCCGGCCTATTTCGATGATTCCCAGCGTCAGGCGACCAAGGATGCAGCGCGGCTTGCGGGCCTCAATGTGCTGCGCCTGCTCAACGAGCCGACCGCGGCTGCCGTTGCTTATGGTCTGGACCAGAAAGCCGAAGGCGTGGTGGCCATCTACGATCTGGGCGGCGGTACCTTCGATATTTCCATCCTGCGCCTGACCGGCGGTGTTTTCGAGGTCCTGGCAACGGGCGGCGATACTGCATTGGGCGGCGATGATTTCGATCACGCGATTGCCAGCTGGATTGTTGCGGATGCCGGCCTGTCGGCCAGTCTCGATCCTTCTGTCCAGCGCAGTCTGTTGCAGGCTGCCTGTGCGGCAAAGGAAGCGCTGACCGATGCTGAGTCTGTAGAAGTCGTTCATGGCGACTGGCGCGGCGTGTTGACACGTGAGGCCTTCAATGCGCTGATCGAGCCGATGGTTGCGCGCAGCCTCAAGGCTTGCCGTCGTGCCGTGCGCGACTCCAATATCGAGCTTGAAGAGGTCGAGGCTGTGGTCATGGTCGGCGGTTCGACCCGTGTACCGCGTGTTCGCGAGGCGGTTGCCGAACTGTTCGGGCGTCAGCCGTTGACCAAGATCGATCCGGATCAGGTGGTGGCCATTGGTGCTGCGATCCAGGCCGATACCCTGGCGGGCAACAAGCGTGATGGCGAAGAACTGCTGCTGCTCGATGTGATTCCGCTCTCTCTGGGGCTGGAAACCATGGGCGGCCTGATGGAGAAGGTGATTCCGCGCAACACCACGATCCCGGTGGCGCGTGGTCAGGATTTCACCACTTACAAAGATGGCCAGTCGGCCATGATGATTCATGTCCTGCAGGGCGAGCGCGAGCTGATCAGCGATTGCCGCTCCCTGGCGCGCTTCGAGCTGCGCGGCATTCCGGCGATGGTGGCTGGTGCGGCGAAGATCCGCGTCACTTTCCAGGTCGACGCGGATGGCTTGCTCAGTGTGTCGGCCCGTGAGCTGGGTTCGGGTGTCGAGTCGAGCATTCAGGTCAAGCCGTCCTATGGCCTGACCGATGGCGAGATCACCCGGATGCTCAAGGATTCGTTCGAGTATGCCGGTGACGACAAGGTCGCTCGCGTACTGCGTGAACAGCAGGTCGATGCCCAGCGCCTTGTCGAGGCGGTGGAGGCTGCGCTTGAAGTCGACGGCGAGCGGCTGCTCGATGCCGAAGAGCGGATGGTGATCGAACTGCAACTGACAGAATTGCGTGAATTGATGCAAGGCACCGATGGCCCGGCCATCGAGCAGCAGACCCGACGTCTGTCGCAGGTGACCGATGCATTTGCTGCCCGACGCATGAATTCGACGGTGAAAGCCGCACTCGCGGGGCGCAACCTGAATGATATTGAGGAATAACTGATGCCGCAGGTGATTTTTCTACCCCATGCCGAGCACTGCCCGGACGGGTTGGTTGTAGAGGTGGAGCCCGGTACGTCTATTCTTGAAATCGCTCACGATAACCATATCGAGATCGAGAGTGCATGCGGCGGTGTCTGCGCCTGCACGACGTGTCACTGCATCATTCGCGAGGGTTTCAACTCGCTGAACGAGGCGGACGAGCTGGAAGAAGATATGCTGGACAAGGCCTGGGGGCTGGAAGTGCAGTCGCGCCTGTCCTGTCAGGCAATCGTCGGAAATGAAGACCTGACCGTTGAAATTCCGAAGTATTCGCTCAACCATGCTGCCGAAGCGCCGCATTGATTCAAGGAACGCTCATGAGTCTAAAATGGGTCGATGTGCTGGAAATCGCGATTCAGTTGTCTGAAACCAGGCCTGATGTCGATCCGCGCTATGTGAATTTTGTCGATCTTCGCAACTGGGTAGCGGCGCTGCCAGAGTTCGATGACGAGCTCAATCGTGGCGGGGAAAAGGTCCTGGAGGCCATTCAGGCGGCCTGGATCGAAGAAGCTGACTGAACCTGTAACGCAAGCAGTTAGGCAATACACCAGAACCCGCGTATAATTCGCGGGTTTAATTTTTCGCTTTAATCATTGTTTCTGGAGTTTCACATGGCTGTTCAACGTACTTTCTCCATCATCAAGCCTGACGCCGTTGCTAAAAACGTAATCGGCGAGATCACCACTCGTTTCGAAAAAGCCGGTCTGCGCGTTGTTGCTTCCAAGCTGAAGCAACTGTCCAAGGCTGAAGCTGAAGGTTTCTACGCTGAGCACAGCGCTCGTGGTTTCTTCGGCGACCTGGTTGCTTTCATGATCTCCGGTCCTGTCGTTGTTCAGGTTCTGGAAGGCGAAAACGCTATCGCTCTGAACCGTGAGCTGATGGGCGCTACCAACCCTAAAGAAGCTGCTGCCGGCACCATCCGTGCTGACTTCGCTGACTCCATCGACGCCAACGCTGTTCACGGCTCGGACTCCGAAGCTGCTGCTGCTCGCGAAATCTCGTACTTCTTCGCAGCTACAGAGGTAACCGCTCGCTAAGTCTTGCCGACTAACGAGTGGAGGGTGAATTCATGATTGCATCGACTGGTAAAACCAACCTTCTGGGCCTTACTCAGCAGGAAATGGAAAAATTCTTCGACTCTATCGGGGAGAAGCGCTTCCGTGCCGGTCAGGTCATGAAGTGGATTCACCACTTTGGCGTCGATGATTTCGACGCCATGACCAACGTCAGCAAGGCATTGCGCGAAAAGCTCAAGGCCTGTGCCGAAATACGTGGTCCTGAAGTCGTCAGCGAGGACATCTCCAGCGATGGCACCCGTAAATGGGTCGTGCGCGTAGAGTCCGGCAGCTGCGTCGAAACCGTTTTCATCCCCCAGGGCAAGCGCGGCACTTTGTGTGTTTCGTCCCAGGCGGGCTGTGCCCTGGATTGCAGTTTCTGCTCCACCGGCAAACAAGGCTTCAATAGCAACCTGACCGCCGCCGAAGTCATCGGCCAGGTCTGGATTGCCAACAAATCCTTTGGCAGTGTCCCGGCAACCGTCGACCGTGCCATCACCAACGTGGTGATGATGGGCATGGGTGAGCCACTGCTGAACTTCGACAATGTCATTGCCGCCATGCATCTGATGATGGATGACCTGGGCTATGGCATTTCCAAGCGCCGCGTGACCTTGTCCACGTCTGGCGTGGTGCCGATGATCGACGAGCTGTCAAAGCACATCGACGTCTCGCTGGCCCTGTCGCTGCATGCGCCCAACGACGCATTGCGCAACCAGCTGGTGCCGCTGAACAAGAAATACCCGCTGAGCGTCCTGCTCGACTCCTGCCGCCGCTACATGTCCAGCCTGGGCGAGAAGCGCGTGCTGACGGTCGAGTACACCCTGCTCAAGGATGTAAACGACAAGGTCGAGCATGCCATCGAGATGATCGAGCTGCTCAAGGACACACCTTGCAAGATCAACCTGATCCCGTTCAACCCGTTCCCGCACTCCGGTTACGAGCGTCCGAGCAACAATGCAATCCGCCGTTTCCAGGATCTGTTGCATCAGGCTGGTTATAACGTCACTGTGCGTACCACGCGCGGCGAGGACATCGATGCTGCATGCGGCCAGTTGGTCGGGCAGGTAATGGACCGCACGCGCCGTAGTGAACGCTATATTGCAGTGCGTGAGCTGAATGCCGACGCCGATGTGGCTCCAGGCACTGGCGCTCGAACCTGACCGAGAGGGACTCCATGTCTGTGCGTGCCTTGCTGTTGTCATGCCTTGTTATCTTGCTGGTAGGGTGCGTTTCGACAGGGCATGTCGATCCGCTCAAGACTTCGCAGGGGCGTGACGAGGCTCGCAAGGCATACGTGCAGTTGGGGTTGGGATATTTCCAGCAGGGCCAGACCGAGCGAGCCAAGGTTCCGCTGAAAAAGGCAATTGAGCTCGACAGTTCCGACCCGGACGCCAATGCTGCACTGGCGCTGGTGTTCCAGGCCGAGATGGAGCCTGAACTGGCCGACCAGCACTTTCGCAAGGCGCTTGCCTCAAGCAGGAACGATGCTCGCATCGTCAATAACTACGGCAGTTTCCTTTATGAGCAGAAGCGCTATCAGGAAGCCTACGAACGTTTCCAGCAGGCAGCAGCAGACAACCTGTATCCTGAGCGGTCCCGGGTCTTCGAAAGCCTGGGCATGACCGCCTTGAAGCTGAACAAGCGCGAGGAAGCTCGCGAGCACTTCACCAAGGCACTGCGTCTTGACCGTCAACAGCCACGTTCCTTGCTGGAAATGGCTGAGTTGTCTTACGAAGACGGGCATTATGTGCCGTCGCGTGACTACTACGACCGTTTCAGCCAGCTAAGCGAGCAGAATGCACGTAGTCTGCTGCTCGGTATCCGGTTGGCCAAGGTCTATGACGACCGTAACAAGGCAGCCAGTTTTGGCTTGCAACTTAAAAGACTCTATCCCGGTACGCCGGAATATCAGCAATACCTGTCGGAGCAATGATGAAAGCGGCGCATCCCGAAGTTGTAGCAACCACTCGCTCGAACCCTGGTGAGACCTTGCGTCAGGCCCGTGAGAGCAAAAACTGGTCGCTGCCAGATGTGGCTTTGAGGCTGAATCTCACCGTGTCTTCCCTGACTCATCTTGAAAACGGGAATTTTGACAAGTTGCCCGGGCATACCTTTGCCCGTGGCTATGTGCGTGCCTACGCTAAATTGCTGGAGCTCGATCAGGCCGCGCTGGTCGATCAGTTCGATCAATGCACCGGCACCGATGGCAAGGGCAGTTCCGTTCACGCGCTGGGCCGTATCGAAGAGCCAGTGCGTCTTTCACACAACATTCTGCGCATTGTCAGCCTTCTGCTGCTGATGGTTCTGGTCGGCGGCGGCTTTTTCTGGTGGCAGGATCAGACCTCCATGCGTGGCAAGGACCAGTCCGGTCTGAGCCTGGAGCACGTCGAGGTCGAAAGCGCCGATGGCACCACTCAGATTCATCAACTGGATGAGTCTCAAGAGCAGGCTGCCACTGAAAGCAGCAAGCCTGCCAATGAAGCGCCGCTGCCTCTGACTCCAAGTGCCCCGGTTGAAACTCCGGCCACTGCGCCTGTTGCGCCGGCACCGGTGGTCACTGCACCGGCTGCTCCGACTGCACCCGCTTCGCCAGCGCCTGCGGCACCTGCCGTTGCGGCGCCTCATGCTCCGTCTGTCGCACCGGTTGCTCCTGCCGTGCCTTCAGCCCCTGCCGAAGTTGTCGAATCAGCACCTGTCCCTGCTGGCTCTGGCCAGATCAAGCTGCAATTCACTGCCGATTGCTGGACTCAGGTCACCGATGGCAATGGCAAGGTCTTGATGAGTGGTCTCAAGCGCAAGGGGGATAGTCTGGACGTCACTGGCCGTCCGCCATTGACCTTGCGTCTTGGTTACGCCCGTGGTGCGCAAGTCAGTTATAACGGTGAGCCTGTAGACGTAGCTCCCTTTACCAGCGGCGAGACTGCTCGCCTGAAACTAGGGCAATAAGTCATGCACGGCGAATCTCCCATCAAGCGTCGCGAATCCCGCAAGATATGGGTTGGCTCTGTTCCGGTCGGCGGCGATGCGCCGATTGCCGTACAGAGTATGACCAACAGCGACACCAACGATGTCGCTGCCACTGTGGCTCAGATCAACCGCCTTGAAGCGGTCGGCGTCGATATCGTGCGAGTTTCTGTTCCCGACATGGATGCCGCCGAGGCGTTTGGCCGGATCAAGCAACTGGTCAAGGTGCCTCTGGTCGCCGATATCCACTTCGATTACCGGATCGCACTACGCGTCGCCGAACTGGGTGTCGACTGCCTGCGTATCAACCCGGGCAACATCGGTCGCGAAGACCGTGTTCGCGCCGTGGTCGATGCTGCCCGTGATCGCGGCATCCCGATCCGCATCGGCGTCAATGCCGGTTCTCTGGAAAAAGACCTGCAGAAGAAATACGGCGAGCCAACGCCCGAGGCGCTGGTCGAGTCGGCCCTGCGTCATGTCGAGCATCTGGATCGCCTGGATTTCCATGACTTCAAGGTCAGCGTGAAGGCTTCGGACGTGTTCATGGCCGTCGCAGCCTATCGCCTGCTGGCGAAACAGATTGTCCAGCCGCTGCACCTGGGGATCACCGAAGCGGGTGGATTGCGTTCGGGTACGGTGAAATCGGCTGTCGGCCTCGGTATGCTGCTTGCCGAAGGGATTGGCGATACTATCCGCATCTCGTTGGCCGCTGATCCGGTTGAAGAAGTGAAAGTCGGCTACGACATTCTCAAGTCCTTGCGCCTTCGTTCCCGTGGCATCAACTTCATCGCCTGCCCGAGCTGCTCGCGGCAGAACTTCGATGTGGTCAAGACCATGAACGAGCTGGAAGGGCGTCTCGAAGATTTGCTGGTGCCGCTGGACGTCGCGGTCATCGGGTGTGTGGTCAACGGTCCTGGTGAAGCCAAGGAGGCGCATATCGGCCTCACGGGCGGTACGCCGAACCTGATCTACATCGACGGCAAGCCTGCGCAGAAACTGACCAACGACAATCTTGTGAACGAGCTTGAACGCTTGATTCGCGAGAAAGCGGCCGAAAAAGCTGAAGCTGACGCATCTGTCATCGTGCGCGGCTAATCAAGATTGCTAAGGATTTTTTGTGAGTAAGTCTCTGCAAGCCATTCGTGGCATGAACGACATCCTGCCCGAGCAGACCCCGCTGTGGCGTCACTTCGAAGGCACTGTTGCGCGTTTGCTGGATAACTACGGTTATCGGCAGATTCGCATGCCTATCGTCGAGTTCACCGACCTGTTCAAGCGTTCCATCGGCGAAGTCACCGATATCGTCGAAAAAGAGATGTACACCTTTGCCGACCGCAACGGTGACTCCCTGACCCTGCGCCCGGAAGGCACTGCCGCTTGCGTGCGTGCGGTACTCGAACACGGGATTACCGGTGGCGGTCAGGTGCAGAAACTGTGGTACATCGGCCCGATGTTCCGCCACGAGCGTCCCCAGAAAGGCCGTTATCGCCAGTTTCACCAGATCGGTGTCGAAGTCTTCAACCTCGACGGTCCCGATATCGACGCCGAGCTGATTGTCCTGACCTGGCGCCTGTGGGGCCTGTTGGGCATCCGCAATGCCGTCAAGCTCGAACTCAACAGCCTGGGCACCAGCGAAGCGCGTGCGCGTTATCGCGATGCTCTGGTGGAGTTCCTGTCTGCGCGTCTTGAGCAACTGGACGAAGACAGCCAGCGTCGCCTGAAGACCAACCCTTTACGGGTTCTGGACACCAAGCATCCGGATACCCAGGCCGTGCTGGTCGATGCGCCGAAGCTGGCGGATTACCTGGACGACGAGTCGCGTATCCACTTCGAGGGCCTCAAGGCGCGTCTGGATGCTGCGGGCATTCCCTACGTCATCAACCCCAAGCTGGTACGTGGCCTGGATTACTACAGCAAGACCGTTTTCGAGTGGGTTACCGACCAGCTCGGTGCTCAGGGAACTGTGTGCGCCGGTGGCCGTTACGATGGCCTGGTCGAGCAGATGGGCGGCAAGCCTACGGCGGGTGTCGGTTTCGCCATGGGCATCGAGCGTCTGGTGCTGCTGCTGGAAACCCTTGAAAAAGTCCCGGAAGAAATCTCGCGTCAGGTGGATGTCTACCTGTGTGCCTTCGGCGAAGCGGCCGAGCTGGCTGCACTGGCCCTCACCGAGCGCGTGCGTGACCAGTTGCCGAATCTGCGTTTGCAGGTCAATGCCGGTGCTGGCAGCTTCAAGAGCCAGTTCAAGAAGGCCGACAAGAGCGGTGCGCTGTATGCGCTGATCCTCGGCGACGAAGAACTTGCCCGGCAAGAGATAGGCGTCAAGCCTTTGCGTGGGCAGGGCGAACAACAAAATATTGCCTGGGATGCTCTGTCCGAGCACCTGGCCTCCTGCGTCGTGCAGGGTTGAAGCTGATTAACAGCCGATTTAGCGAATAGGAGTATTGGGGTGTCGCGTACCGATGATGAAGAGCTGGCCGTAATGAAGGACTGGTGGCAACGCAACGGCAAACCCCTGGTAACTGGCGGTCTGCTGGCGTTGGTTGTGGTCTTTGGCTGGTACACATGGCAGAACTACAACAGCAAGCAGTCGCAAGGCGCCTCGATGCTGTATCAGCAACTGCTTGAAACCTCGCTGACGCCAAGCGGCCAGGCCGATACCGCTCGCGTTGCCGAAATCGCCGGCAAGCTCAAGAGCGAATTCGGTGGCACTGCCTATGCCCAGTTCGGTAGCCTGTTCGTCGCCAAGGTTGCAGTCGATGCTGGCAAGCTCGACGATGCTGCGGCTGAGCTGAAGCCAGTGGCCGACAAGCCTGCCAGCGCGACGCTGGGCGAAATCGCCCGTCAGCGTCTTGCTCGCGTTCTGGCTGCGCAGAACAAGGCTGACGATGCACTCAAGCTGCTTGCTGGCGATGCCGACAAGGCGTTCCTGGCCAGCCGTGAAGAACTCAAGGGTGACCTGCTGGTGCAGTTGGGTCGTACCGACGAGGCACATGCTGCATACCAAAAGGCCAAGTCCGCTTTGTCTGAAGACGCAGCGGTGGGTGGCCTGCAAATGAAGCTCGACGATCTGGCGAAAGGGGATGCGTGACGTGATTCGTTGGAAACATGCAGCATTGCTGGCTCTGGCCATTCTGGCCGCGGGTTGCAGCAGCAACAGTAAAAAGGAATTGCCACCAGCCGAACTGACCGACTTCAAAGAAGAAGTGGTTCTGCACAAGGAATGGAGCCGTTCGATCGGTGACGGTCAGGGTAAAACCTACAACATGCTGGTTCCGGCTGTTGAGGGTGACCGGATCTACGCTTCGGATGTGACCGGGGTCATCATGTCCCTGGATCGCCTGACCGGTGACGTGATCTGGAAGAAGGATCTTGAGCTGCCTGTTTCCGGCGCTGTCGGCGTAGGTTATGGCCTGGTCATGATCGGCACCGAGAAGGGCGAAATCGTTGCTCTGGACGTTTCCTCCGGTGAAGAGAAATGGCGTTCCCGTGTGACCAGCGAAGTCCTGGCTCCACCTGCCAACAACGGCGACGTCGTTGTGGTTCAGACCCAGGATGACCGCGTGATCGGTCTGGATGCTGTGACAGGCTCCCAGCGCTGGATCTACGAAAGCACTCCGGCGGTACTGACCCTGCGCGGTACTGGCGCACCGGTAGTGACCAACCGTCTGGCTGTTGCAGGCCTGTCGACCGGTAAGGTCGTGGCTCTGGATATCAGCAACGGCGTACCGGTCTGGGAGCAGCGTGTCGCTATCCCGCAAGGTCGTTCGGAGCTGGATCGTGTGGTCGATATCGACGGTGGCCTGCTGCTGTCTGGCGGTACCTTGTACGTTGCCAGCTATCAGGGCCGTGTTGCCGGTCTGGATCTGGAAAGCGGTCGTGTGCTTTGGCAGCGTGATGCGTCAAGCTACTCGGGTGTCGCTCAAGGCTTCGGCAGCGTATACGTGACTCTGGCCTCCGGCACTGTCGAAGGTATCGACGAGCGTTCTTCCACTGCACTGTGGAGCAACGAATCGCTGGCTCGCCGTCAACTGGGCGCGCCGGAAGTGTTTTCCAGCTATGTAGCGGTTGGCGACCTGGAAGGTTATCTGCACCTGTTGAGCCAGGTAGATGGCCGTTTCGTAGGGCGTGAGCGTATCGACAGCGATGGTCTGCGTGCGCGTCCGCTGGTGGTTGGTGACATGATTTATGTGTTTGGTAACAGCGGCAAGCTGGAAGCCCTGACCATCAAGTGATGATTGTCCATGTTCGGGGCCAAGGCCCCGGACGACCTTGCTTCGGCAAGGCTGCGGCGCCTGCGGGCGCTGCTCCGAACTCCGGCCGCTGCCCTGCAGCGGCTTTTGTATTTTCTGAAATAACGAAGTGGAGAGCCGCATGGTTCCCGTAATTGCCCTGGTGGGTCGACCGAACGTCGGCAAATCCACCATGTTCAACCGCCTGACCAGGACCCGCGACGCCATTGTCGGCGATCTGTCCGGTCTGACCCGTGATCGCCAATACGGAGAGGCGAAGTGGCAGGGGCGCTCTTATATCCTGATCGACACCGGTGGTATTTCCGGCGACGAGCATGGCATGGACGAAAAGATGGCCGAGCAGTCGCTGCTGGCCATCGAAGAAGCCGATGTCGTGTTGTTCCTGGTGGATGCCAAGGCGGGTTACACCGCGGCTGACCAGATGATCGGTGAGCACCTGCGCAAGCGCAACAAGCGTTCTTACGTGGTTGCCAACAAGATCGACAACATCGATGAAAACCTGGCGCGTGCCGAGTTCAGCCCGATGGGCCTGGGCGATGCGATCCCGGTTGCCGGTGCCCATGGCCGTGGCATTTCCCAGATGCTGGAAATCGCCCTGAAAGATTTCCCCAAGGATGAGGACGAAATCGAAGAAGGCGAGGCCGAGGACGTCGCTGAAGGTGAGGAAGCCAAGCGCATTCCCGGCCCGAGCGAAAAAGACGGCATCAAGATCGCCATAATCGGTCGTCCTAACGTCGGCAAGTCGACACTGGTCAACCGCATGCTGGGTGAAGACCGGGTGATCGTCTATGACCAGCCGGGCACCACGCGCGACAGTATCTACATCCCGTTCGAGCGTAACGACGAGAAGTACACGCTGATCGACACGGCAGGTGTGCGCAAGCGCGGCAAGATCCACGAGGAAGTCGAGAAGTTCTCCGTGGTCAAGACGTTGCAGGCCATCAAGGACGCCAACGTGGTGATCTTCGTGATGGATGCCCGCGAAGGCGTGGTCGATCACGACCTCAACCTGCTGGGCTTTGCGCTTGAGGCTGGCCGTGCTCTGGTTATCGCACTGAACAAGTGGGATGGCATGACGCCGGGCGAACGTGACTACGTGAAGACCGAGCTGGAACGTCGTCTGTTCTTCGTCGACTTTGCCGATATCCACTTCATCTCTGCCTTGCATGGCACCGGTGTGGGTAACCTGTATCAGTCGGTGCAGAACTCCTTCAAGTCTGCCGTCACCCGCTGGCCAACCAGCCGCCTGACCCAGATTCTGGAAGATGCCGTCAGCGAGCACGCGCCGCCGATGGTGGGCAGCCGCCGTATCAAGCTGCGTTATGCGCACTTGGGTGGTGCCAACCCGCCGCTGATCGTGATCCACGGTAACCAGGTCGAGAAAGTACCGAAGTCCTATGTCCGTTACCTGGAAAACACCTATCGCCGTGTTCTGAAACTGGTTGGTACGCCGATCCGTATCGAATTCAAGGGCGGTGAGAACCCGTACGAAGGTAACAAGAACACGCTGACAGACCGTCAGGTCAACAAGAAGCGTCGTTTGATGTCGCACCACAAGAAGGCAGACAAGAAGCGCCGCGACAAGCGCTGAGTCTTTCTCCTGAAAAGGCACCCTGCGTCTGCACGGGTGCCTTTTTTTATGCGCGCTCGATGGGCTATCCTGCTGGACCCGTGCCACCGTGATGCCGGGGGTATTGCAGGGAAGGGCCCTAATGATCGACAGCAAGTTGCCTAATGTTGGCACCACCATCTTCACCGTCATGTCTCAGCTCGCCGCCGAAACCGGTGCGATCAATCTGTCCCAGGGCTTTCCCGATTTCGATGGGCCACAAGCGCTGCGCGACGCCTTGAGCCTTCATGTTGCTCAAGGCCATAACCAATATTCACCGATGACCGGTCTGCCAGCCCTGCGTCAGCAGGTTGCAGCCAAGATCGCCCGCAGCTACGGGCGTCAGGTAAACCCGGACAGCGAAGTCACCATCACACCGGGCGCGACCCAGGCGATTTTCTGCGCCGTTCAGGCGGTCATTCGCCCTGGCGATGAAGTGATTGTTTTCGACCCTTGCTACGACAGCTATGAGCCTGCCGTGGAACTGGCCGGTGGCCGTTGCGTGCATGTGCAGCTCGGGCTGGACGACTTCTCCATCGACTGGCAAAAGCTGGGCGAGGCCTTGAGCCCGCGCACGCGCATGATCATCCTCAACAGCCCGCACAACCCCAGCGGCGCCTTGATCAGCCGTGCCGAACTGGACCAGTTGGCTGCTCTTATTGCCAATCGCGACATTTATCTGGTCAGCGATGAAGTGTACGAGCATCTGGTGTTCGACGGCGTTCAGCATGTCAGCGTACTGGCCCATGAAGAGCTTTATCAGCGCGCCTTTGTGGTCAGTTCGTTCGGCAAGACCTATCACGTGACCGGCTGGAAGACCGGCTATGTGGTCGCTCCTGCTGCATTGACCGCCGAACTGCGCAAGGTTCACCAATACGTGAGCTTCTGCGGCGTTACGCCGTTGCAGTGGGCACTGGCTGATTTCATGGCCGCGCATCCCGAGCATGTCGAGGAGCTGCCGGCTTTCTATCAGGCCAAGCGTGATTTTTTCTGCGATCAACTGGCGTCTTCGCGCTTCAGCTTCGAGCGGGTGGGCGGCACGTATTTCCAGTTGGTGGATTACTCGCAGATCCGCCCGGACCTCAACGATGTCGACATGTCGTTGTGGATGACCCGCGAGCATGGCGTTGCCAGCATTCCTGTCTCGGTCTTCTACCAGAAGCCGCCTGAAGGCCAGCGTCTGATACGCCTGTGCTTTGCCAAGCAAGAGGAGACGCTGCGTCATGCAGCGGAAAAACTATGCGCGATTTGAGCCAGTTAGAGGATCTGAATCTGGCATTGATCCAGACCAGTCTGGTCTGGCATGACCGGCAGGCCAATCTCGATCACTTCAGCGCTCTGCTGGGGCAGGTGAGAAACGTTGATCTGGTGATTCTGCCGGAGATGTTCACCACCGGGTTTTCCATGGACTCTGAAGCTCTGGCGGAACCCGAAGGCGGTCCGACATCTGTATGGATGCTGGAGCAGGCCAGGCAGGTTCAGGCTGTCATTACCGGCAGCGTGATCATTCGTGATGCCGAGGGTAATCATCGCAACCGGCTGCTGTGGGCACGCCCCGATGGCGAGTTGCTGTATTACGACAAGCGTCACCTGTTCCGGATGGCGGGTGAGCATGAGCACTACAGCCCGGGCGAGCGTCAGGTGATGTTCGAGTTGAACGGCTGGCGCATTCGTCCGCTGATTTGCTATGACCTGCGCTTCCCGGTCTGGAGTCGCGATGCACGGGACACCGACCTGTTGCTCTATACCGCGAACTGGCCCGGCGCACGCCGTCTGCACTGGAATCGTCTGCTACCGGCCAGGGCCATCGAAAACCTGTGTTACGTTGCTGCCGTCAACCGGATTGGCAGCGATGGCAAGGGCTTTGCGTATACCGGTGATAGCCAGGTGCTGGATTTCCAGGGCGACAGCCTGGTCGATATCGGGGATGGAGATGGCGTCTTTCTGGCAACCCTGAGCGCTGCGGCTCTGCGGGACTACCGCACGCGCTTCCCGGCCAATCTGGACGCCGATACATTCGAGATACAATGATTTATTCAAGTTGTGTGTAAATGTGTCGATAGCCTTCGCATACAACCAGGAGTTCGTCATGACTACCATCAATACCTCATCGCTGAGTGCCTATTCGAGCGCACTGACGCTTACCGTCAAGAACAAGGACGCAGACACGGCGACCTCGACCGCAACCGATAGCACGGAAAAAAGCGGTGTAAGTGTTTCGCTTGACGGTGCCAAGGCTGGTGGTAGTGCTGCGGCTGGTGGTGCAGGCGGCTCTTCCGCTAGTGCGGGTGTCGAAGAAACCATCGAAAAGATCAAAGAGCAGATCAAGCAGGCTCAAAAACAACTGGTTCAGCAGCAGGCTCAGTTGGCTGCCGCTCAGAACAGCAAAGGCTCGGAAGAGGAAAAGGCTGCGCGTATTCTGGCCATTCAAGGGCAGATCGCTCAGACCTCCTCAACCATACAGACTCTGCAAGGCACATTGCTGCAACTGACAACCAGCGGTGGCGTCAACACTACTGCCTGATTGCAGACAGACAAAAAAGCCTCCGTTTACGGAGGCTTTTTTTATCGCTTTGTCCCGTCCTGAATAAGGTTTACACCTTCTGACCTTTCCTCAGGAGGATTCAAT
>NZ_JBMDJL010000033.1:0-33713 GCF_057809175.1 Pseudomonas sp. FG43 | reverse complement strand
GCTGCTGGCACAGAGTTAGCCGGTGCTTATTCTGTCGGTAACGTCAAAATCGTCACGTATTAGGTAACGACCCTTCCTCCCAACTTAAAGTGCTTTACAATCCGAAGACCTTCTTCACACACGCGGCATGGCTGGATCAGGCTTTCGCCCATTGTCCAATATTCCCCACTGCTGCCTCCCGTAGGAGTCTGGACCGTGTCTCAGTTCCAGTGTGACTGATCATCCTCTCAGACCAGTTACGGATCGTCGCCTTGGTGAGCCTTTACCTCACCAACTAGCTAATCCGACCTAGGCTCATCTGATAGCGCAAGGCCCGAAGGTCCCCTGCTTTCTCCCGTAGGACGTATGCGGTATTAGCGTCCGTTTCCGAGCGTTATCCCCCACTACCAGGCAGATTCCTAGGCATTACTCACCCGTCCGCCGCTCGCCACCCGGTACAAGTACCTGTGCTGCCGCTCGACTTGCATGTGTTAGGCCTGCCGCCAGCGTTCAATCTGAGCCATGATCAAACTCTTCAGTTCAAACATATCTGGGTTTTGAGAAAACCCTAAACTTGGCTCAGCAATCGTTGGTTACATCTTTGATTTCTCGCGGAGTAACTTGCGTTGCTGATAATCTGTTGACTTCAGTCTTACACCACAAGCACCCACACGAATTGCTTGATTCAGTTGTTAAAGAGCGATGGGTTGAGCCTTTCGTCTCAACCGAGGCGCGCATTCTACAGCGCCCTTTGTATCTGTCAAGCGGTTATTTCAACAAGTTTTCAAAGTTTCCTTTGCAACTTCAACCACTTGCGCTTCGATCAACTTCGCGTTGCTCGTTAGCGGGAGGCGAACTATACAGCACTTGAGAAAGCTGTCAAACCCCTTATCTCAACTTTTTTACATCAATCTGAAAGCCCGCTTCCGATGCTTATATAAAGAAAGCCGCCACGCCTCCGGAGACAACCCAGATCGGGATCACTTCTGGTGAACAGCTTCCATCGCCTTCTTCGCCATATCCGCAGCCGAGCGACACATGTGCACTCTCTGCGCCCACTCGCTCTGAGCACACTCATTGGAGTCGAGAGCTGCCCGACAAGCTTGCGACATCGTCCGGCGCAGGTTATCCGGGTTGCAGTCAGACTGATAACTGCCTTGAGATGCCGCGGATCGCTCTCTGGTACCTCCAGGTTGTGACATGACGAAGAAGCCAGCACTCAGCATGCAGAAGAAAGCACCAAGAAACACACCGCCAAACATCATTTTCCTGGCTCTGAACATCCGTGTCAGGGCGGCATAGGGCCTGGGATAGCGATAAGGGGCGAACGCTATCCATATCAGAGTCACGGAACAATGAAGCGCCAACCCAAGCCCGCCGCCTTTCCACCCCATCACCCCGCCCATGACAGCAAGCGGCAGTGCGTGCTGCACCACCTTGGCGTTCGCGGTCGGCCCGCTGATGACATCAGGCAGAAGACGAAGGCTCAGCCATTCATCCAGTGTCGCAACAACCTCGCAGAGCGGACGCCATATATACATGTACGCCATAAGGCCAGGAACCATCAGCAAGGGATACAGAATCAGAAACCACAGATCCTGATCCCGCTGGAAATACAGCGAAAGGCCGAACAGCAAAACTACAGGCAACGCCGCAAGCCCCAGCCAGCGCCTGGCCTCAGGAGAAAAAGGCTCATGCGCCCGCTTCCAGCATTCAAGGTCGGCATCGGGAAAGGCTTCGAGAACACCGGGATATCGCAGCGTCATTTGCTCGACAAGCCGTTTGCAGATAATACGAACATTGTCATCTTCAGCTCTGGCCATTCGCCTGCGCTCAACAGGACTATAAGCACCCAGCAATAAATGCACGGCACGCCCCTCGGCACTGAACGGCTTTTTACTGAGCAGACGCTGCAGATGTCGGACAAAATCATCCCTCTCGCCGCGTTCGATCAGTCGCTGCCAGATAAAGGCTGGCTCCGGGTGCAGGTCTTGCTTCGCATCCCAGCCAAACAGGGAACAAACCTGCTCGAACAAGGCAGAGTTCCAGCCGGTTGTGTTGTGCAGCAGGATCATGACCCAACGCTGCAAATGCTCACTGCGCTCCAGCGACGCCAGCCAGGGCTGTTGACGCAACGCCTGCAACTCATCAATGAAGGCCTCTGTATCTTCGACCTGTAGTCGAGCCTGCAACTGCGACTGATGGGAGTCGAGCAATGCCTGGGTCAACCAGACAGCCTGATCACCATTCATAGGCGCTTGTTGCCATGGAGTGAGCCAGTTCAACTGCCTAGTCGCGGCCCGGAGCAGACTGACCTCACCCTCAGGATCGGCAAGGCAACGCAGCAACAGTTCTTGCTCAAAATCTTGCGTACAACCCAGTGCCTGAGCCTGAAGATAGTGCTCAGGCAGATTATCGACTGTTGTTTGATCAACCAGCACCCGCCATGACGGCGATGCATCATGCCTGGCTGGCGCCACCTGATCAGGCAGTTCGGCAACCTCATCGCTTTCGTCCCGATAGCGAGCAATATGCAAAGCCTGCTCATAAGCATCGCGCAGGCGCTGAAAGCCCTCGGCATCGTCATCAGGACGATTGCTTTTAAGCAGCCGCGCATACTGCCGCTTGATGCTGCGCTCGTCGGCGTCATCAGGCAGTGACAGAACCGTCCAGCAATCACTCATCGCTGCCACTCACTTTATTCGAAGTCGTCAATGCGCTCCCTCCAGCCGATCTTTCCATTACCAAGTGATACAGGCAGTGCATCATCATAACCGCAGCAGACTGTCGATTCTGCGACTTGATTCCAGCAAATATCGGCAACTTTCTAAAGCTGAACCGCTTTAGGTCGATAGTTTCAGACTGTCAACTCCCTATCGACGGCACTTCCCATGACTCTCAGAAACCTCAACATCGCCCCACGGTCGTTGCTTTGCTTCGGCTTTTTTGCATTGTTGGTTACAGCACTGGGACTCTTCTCACTGCTGCAATCATCTGACTTGAAAGAGTCCCGGGAAACACTGCAAGACAACGTATTGCCAACGGTTCAGGCAGTCGATCAGATCAAAAGCGATCTTTTGACCATTCGACTTGGCAACAGCGGTCTGCGCCTGGCACAGGACGCCACCGCGACCAATGCAGCCCAACAGCGTGTCGTTCAGGCTCGTAGCAGCCTTGAAGCCGATGTCCGCAAATTACAGTCCTTGCTGGTCACCGATGAAGGCAAGAAGACATACGACAGCATGTCCCGCAATCTGAACAACTATCTGGCCATACACTCGCGGTACCTGGAGGCCATGACGCAAAAACGCGAGGACATAATCACCGCGCTGACCCAACCGACAGGTGAAATGACCCTGGCAGCCGATCTGTTGGCCAAGGACATCGCTGAGATTTCCCGCCTGTCAGACTTGAAGGTCGCAGAATCCGATGTCGCCGCCGACAAGACCTATGCCCAGGCTCGCAATGTCACGATCATTGCCATTCTTGTCGCGCTCGCCGCGACGCTGGCATTGGCCGGCATATTTACCCGCAGCCTGACGGCACCGATTGCCAAGGCATTGGCGGTGGCCGAACAGATTGCGGTCAATGACCTCAGCAAACCCATTGCAGCCGACGGCAAGGATGAGCCGGGACGCTTGCTGGCCGCCCTCTCGATCATGCAGCAGAACCTGCGACGCACGCTGAGTGAGTTGGGTAACTCATCCAATCAACTGGCTTCCACGTCCGAAGAATTGACGGCCGTGACCGAAGATTCCCTGCGCGGCGTTCAACGCCAGAACGATGAAATCAATCAGGCCGCCACCGCAATCAATCAGATGAGCGCAGCGGTTGAAGAAGTTGCGCGTAACGCCATCATGGCCTCCACCGCCGCACAGGAATCCAGCAAGTCGGCAGAAAATGGCCGTAAACGTGTAGACGAGACTGTCAGCGTGATCAACGAGCTGCACGAATCGGTCGGCGCTACCGCCATTGAAATCGATGGTCTGGCTGTCGAGGTGCAAAGCATCAGCGGGGTTCTGGATGTCATCCGGGGTATCGCCGATCAGACCAACCTGCTGGCCTTGAACGCAGCAATCGAAGCGGCTCGGGCCGGTGAAGCAGGTCGTGGCTTTGCGGTGGTTGCCGATGAGGTACGGGCACTGGCTCATCGCACCCAACAGTCGACTGCCGAGATCGAGAAAATGATCGCGTCCATTCAGGGCGGTGCAAGCAAGGCCGTCAGTGCAATGGGCCACAGCAGCGAACGGGCTCGTACCAGCCTCGACGTCGCCCAGGCAGCGGGCCACGCACTGGTGGAAATCACCGCAGCGATTGTGCAGATCAACGAGCGCAACACCAGCATCGCCTCAGCCACGGAACAACAAGCGCAAGTGGCCCGTGAAGTGGATCGCAACCTGACCAGCATTCGAGACCTTTCAGCCCAGAACGCTACAGGTGCAAACCAGACTTCGGCAGCCAGCGGAGAGCTGTCGCAGCTGGCAGTCGGCCTTAATCAGTTGGTGTTGCAGTTCCGGATGTAAGCTCACCAAATCTTGAAAACGCTGGTCGCCGGGCAATTAATTGCTCGAAAGCGACCGGCTCACTCACCTTCAGCGCTTTGACGGTCAGCCCGCAACCGCCACAACAAGGACTGTCGTGCATGCGCCACACGCGGCTGACGCAGGGCGCTGGGAATCCACAGCAAGTAATACTCACGACTGGCCGGGCCAACCGGAGCCGGTATTTCCAGAAGCTCGCCGCGTTCAATATAAGGGCGGCATAAATAAGCCGGCAACGCACTCCAGCCAAATCCCTCCTTGAGCAGACTGCATAAAGTACGCAAGTCCTGGCCTACCATCGCCGGCATCAGATTGGGGGCTTCTATCCTGTTCACTTCCAGCCAGCCATCGATGAGCGGCAGGTCCAGGTTATAGGCAAGTACCGGCTCACCCAGCAACGCTTCATTGAAATCCGGCGCACGAGTCAAACGCTGAACCACGGACGGTGCCGCCACCGCCAGGACGTCATCGACAAACATCAGCTCACTGCGCAGGCGCTTATTATTGGGGGGTGCGGCAGAGATCCCGAGATCGCAGTGACCTTCGATCAGCATATGCGTGATCGATTCCTGGTTTCCGCTCTGCATCCTGATGCGAATGCCGACCTCCAGCAGAGGCAGCAATTGTCTGGCCACCACTTCAGCCAGAACGTCAGCGTGCCCGATGATTTGCAACGCCCCCGCCAACTCCACCGAACGCGCTCTTGCCGATGACAGCGCGGCTTCGGCTGCATCGAGCTTGTCTCCGATATCCGCTGCCAGTTCGTCCGCTGCGGACGTAGGTTCGACGCCCCGCGACTGACGCTCGAACAGGCTCCTGCCTATCGCAGCTTCAAGCCCCGAAATGTGCTGCGACACCGCAGGCTGCGTGAGGCTTAAAGTACGCGCCGCACCACTGATCGAGCGCTGACGGTAAACCTCGATAAAGGTCCTCAAACGAACAAGAGACATACATATCCCATAAATTATTTTATGACTGCACAAAAAAGCCGTTGTTATACATCAGGCCTTGGCCCTCATAAGATAGCCACATCGCTTGAGAAAAGCGCTCATGAACGACGAAACGAATGACTTTTTGCCGAACAAAATTTTATAGCAGATCAACCTGACCTCTTTCGGTCGATCTGCATGTTCCGCTCAACATCATCCACATAACGTCAATAGCTCAGGAGCAAAGGCCATGCCTTTCCAGCCAGATACCAAAGAATTGAAAGCCCTTCTGCTGAACATGAAACGTGCCCACACAGCGGCAGGCCCGGCGGATGCAAAACTGCGCCAGGACCGACTGATCCGTGGAGCCAGACTGCTCAGCGATAACCATGAAGTCATTGGCAAAGCCATCAATGCAGACTTCGGCAATCGCAGCCTCTATCAGTCTCTGATGGCAGATACTGTCATGACGGTAAAAATGCTTCAGCATTCTGCCGAGCATGTGGCTGAGTGGATGAAGCCTGAACAGGTTACAGACCCGGCACCCGGCATGCAGGCCTGGATCCAGCAGCAACCTCTGGGTGTGGTCGGTGTGATCAGCCCCTGGAACTTCCCGATCAACCTGGCCTTCGGCCCGCTCGCAGGTGTATTTGCAGCTGGCAATACCGCCATGCTCAAGCCATCCGAGCTGACGCCCAGAACATCGGAACTACTGGCAGAACTGATCGCAGGTTATTTCGACCCTCTGGAACTGGCGGTGGTATTGGGAGATGCGAATGTTGGCGCATCGTTCAGCGGGCTGCCTTTCGATCATCTGGTCTTTACCGGCAGCACCACGGTGGGACGTCATGTGATGCGGGCAGCGGCTGAAAACCTGGTCCCCGTCACCCTCGAACTGGGCGGCAAGTCGCCGGTCGTCGTGGATGAGGACTTCGATATCCGCACGGCAATAGAGCGCACCCTGACGATCAAGACATTCAATGCGGGCCAGATATGCCTGGCGCCGGATTACATGATGATTCCGAAGTCGAAGGTCGAGGCACTGACCGATGCCAGCAAGCGCTTCGTTGCCAGCAGTTTCCCGAGCATCCAGAACAATCAGGAATACACCTCCATCATCAGCCAGCGCCACTATGAACGACTCGTGGGCCTGATCGATGATGCACGTAACAAAGGTGCAACGATCGTCAATCTGGCGCCGGAAGGCGAACCGGGCTTCGACGCCAAGTCACGCAAGATTGCGCCTCATCTGCTGCTGGATGTGAACGATAACATGCAGGTCATGCAGGAAGAGATTTTCGGCCCGCTGCTGCCAATCAAGACCTACACCGACAGGGCTGAACCGGTGGCCTATATCAATGCCAACCCGCGCCCGCTCGCTGCCTATTACTTCGGCAATGACAGCGAACGACAACACGCCTTTGCAATCCAAACCACTTCAGGCGCTCTGGTGGTCAACGATGTGATGAGCCACGTGTCCATCGATACCCTGCCGTTTGGTGGCGTAGGAGCATCCGGTATCGGCGCTTACCATGGCGTTCACGGTTTCAGACGTTTTACCCATGCAAAACCCGTTGTTATACAGAGCGAAGATGGCGCTTCAAACCTGCGACTGCGCGCACCTTATGGCGATAAATCGGCACCGCTCGAAGCCTTCCTGAAAGGCTGACCGTCACTTGCAATGAAGATAATGCGCAGGCAGTCAACCTGACCGCCTGTGCCTCACCTGACTCATGGACATTACGAGGAAACTGCAATGAAAGTATTGATGGTACTGACCTCTCACGATCAACTGGGCAACACCGGCAAGAAAACCGGCTTCTGGCTCGAAGAGTTCGCAGCCCCTTATTACACCTTCAAGGATGCCGGCGCTGAAATAGTCGTGGCCTCGCCTGCCGGTGGCCAACCGCCTCTGGACCCGAAAAGCGACCTGCCGGACTTCCAGACCGAACTGACCCAGCGCTTCAAGGCTGACCCGGCCGCGCAAAAAGTACTGGCGAACACCGTCAAACTGGACAGCGTCAGCCAGCAGGATTTCGACACGGTTTTCTATCCAGGCGGCCACGGCCCGCTCTGGGACCTGGCAGAGTCGAAGCGTTCCATCGAACTGATCGAATCCTTTCAGCGCGCCAACAAGCCAATCGGTTTCGTCTGCCATGCGCCGGGCGTCTTGCGTCACGTCAAGGCCGCCAATGGCGAGCCGTTGATCAAAGGCCGTCGCGTCACCGGCTTCACCAATGGCGAGGAAGAAGCGGTAGAACTGACCGATGTCGTTCCCTTCCTTATCGAGGACGAGTTCATCGCACTGGGCGGCCTCTATGAAAAAGGCCCCGACTGGCAGCCCTACCTGGTCGAAGACGGCAAACTGGTGACTGGCCAGAACCCTGCCAGCTCTGAAGCCGTCGCCAAGGCTTTGCTGAAACAGTTGGCGTAAGCCTTTGCAGAAAAACGGGGAGTCAGGCCGATAAGGCGTGACTCCTTGTTTCCATATATTCAGGCTGGCTTGCCAATCAATGGCAACCTGGCAAGCATGTTTTTCATGGCCAACGCATCCCATGGCAGGTGCTCGGCAATACCCAGCCCCACCACATCAGCTACTTCAGCCATTTCCCCCAGCAACTGAACGACCTGTTCGATCGTCAGTTCGCCCTGCGCAACGCCATCGAAGGTTCCCGCTGCAATGTCAGGCCTGGCGAACAGCAGAGCCCGAAAAAAGGCAGGGTCCAGAGCGTCAAGATCAAAGTGGATTGCCAGGTGCTTTGCGCCAGTGGATTCAAACCACTCGATGACAGGCTGGCTGCCTTGTCGAGCCAGTTGCTCGGGGCCAACATTTTGCAGCCCCAGCCGCTGCATCTCGGCGGCTTCCCATTCGCTCGGGTCATGCAGGCCAACATACATGACATTACCGGGCTTGACGGGACGGGCTACCGCTTTGACGAAGTCAGGGTCCCCGTTGCCCAGCAGGTTACCGAGCACCATCGCGTGAGCATGGGGGAACTGTTGCGGTGTCATGATATCCGAATGGGCATCGACCCAAAGCACCGCCAGGTCACCCGCGTAACGCTCATTCAGATAGGCAAAAGGCGCCAGATCCACAAGGCAGTCGCCACCCAATACAACAAGACGATCAGGTTGATGTTTGTCGATCAATGCTCGTGCAGCGTGCAACTGATCAAGCAGTGCGTTGCGGCCAACAATCCCGTCTTCAAGCGGCAGCGGCGATTCGTGCGGCTCCACAACAGGCACCTCCTCGACCGGACCGCGGTGTTCCGGAGCCAGCCAGGCCAGAAGCCGAGAGCCGAAATGGTAAGGAGGGTTGTTACCGCCCTGCCATTGCGGGAATAGCAATCGCAAGGTCTTGTCGGTGGGCGCAGACATGGGCGTTTCCTTGAATGGGGATCAGCAGTGCCACAGGAAGATGCCGATGGCCTGGCACGAAGAGAGTCGCTGTACTTTATTGAGTTACAAAACGGAGATATACAGGCTTATAGTTGACGCTTTGTTGCACAGATTGAGCATATGGATCGACTAACCGCAGCGAAGGTATTTCTGGAAACAGTGGCACGCGGCAGCATCTCGGCGGCAGCAATGCACTTGGGCATGTCCCGCGCCATGGCGACTCGCTATATCGGCGTGATGGAAGAATGGGCCGAAGCGCGCTTGCTGCACAGGACCACACGCAAACTCAGCCTGACCGCCGCAGGAGAACAACTGCTGCCCACCTGCAAAAACCTGGTGGCCTTGTCGCTGGACGTAAGCACACTGGCAACACAAACGGAAAACGCCCCAAAGGGGTTACTGCGTGTCACAGCGTCTTCAATCTTCGCGGAATACTGCCTGACCGACGCGCTGATGGAGTTTCTTCAGCTTTATCCTGCTGTAACCATTGATCTGCAGATCGTGGATCGCACTACCAACCTGGCTGAGGACGGGGTCGATCTGGCAATTCGGGTGACCAATCACCTCGACCCGAACGTGATCGCGAAAAAGCTGGGCCAGGTACGCTCATTCATCTGCGCCAGCCCGGCTTATCTGGAGAAATACGGTGCTCCGGGCGACGTGCGAGACCTGCAGGTTCATAACTGCCTGACCTATGCGTATTACGGTCGCAACCTCTGGCATTTCAACGTGAATGGCGAAAACATCGTGGTGCCGGTCACCGGTAATTTCAGCACCAACGAAGCATCCATCATTGTGCGTGCTGCCTTGAGTGGAACCGGCATCGCGATGCTGCCGCACTTCGCTGCCGAACAAGCCATTCGAGAGAAACGCCTGACCCGGCTCTTCCCCGAATCCCGGGTCGAAACGCTTGGCATCCATGCCGTATACCTGTCACGTCAGCGCATGCCCCATGCGCTGAGGACATTGATCGACTTTCTATCCGAACGGCTTGCGGGCCAGCCTGAGTGACCCGGCGATATCAACTCTGACAAAAACGAATCCGGTTACCGAACGGATCGTGTATTTCCAGAACCTTCCCCCAGCCCTGCTCGACAATATCCGGGCGACCATATCCGTAACGCTTGGCAAGTAATTCATCGCGAAGCCGTTCGATATTGTGCATGGGGACAAAAATCGTCGCGCCGGGGCTTGCATCGCCATGATGCTCGGAAAGGTGAAGCTGCAGACCATCCCGGCTGATGCCCAGGTAAAGTGGCAGGTCCGCCTCGAATCGGTGCTCGAATTCGACACTGAAACCCAGGAAATCAAGGTAGAACTCGCGAGCCTTGGTTTCGTCGAACATCCGCAATATCGGGATGGGCTTCTCGAAAGTAATGGCAGGCTGGGGAGTGCTCTGCGCGAGTAGCGCCGAAGCCGTGTTCCAGTCCTTGTAACCCAGTTGCTGCGCGACCAGTTCAAGTGCAGCCGAATGAGACAGCTCTTGATTGCCCACCGCCAGCGAGGCGCGCAGCCTCTTGGCCATCTGCTTGGCTTGCTCGATTGAAAACATCGTTCCTCCTGAAGTCGAGGCATTCTGGTGCTCGCGTTGCCAAAACTCGACCGTAGAGAAATACGACAGGGTTCGGAACATGAAGAAATGCTTTCACCTTCCCTTCGGGAGCGAGCGGCGGGCAGCATCGGCCAGCGCCGAGAATACCCAAGCCTTGCGCTGAGCGAAAGTTGCTTCGTGAGCATTTACTCAATGACCATGCACGGTCCAGGCGACCAGCCGAGCAACAATCGGACGCACGACGATCACACAAAAGAAGGCAGAGGGCATTGCAACGCGATACGCACTCATCACATTTTCCATGTAATGTTCGTCAATGCCGAACTCGGCCAGGGTGATCACGAGGCACATGAGAAACGCCATGATGGTTGCCATATAGAAAGCAAAGACATAAGGCATCGCCCGGCTTGGGAAGCGAAATCGGGCAGTATTGCTGTTGGTTCTGGCAGTCATCGATTAACCCTCGTCAACCTTGAGTAGTGGAAGAGCGGTTAAGCTAACAATCGGTTATACGCACCAGTAGAGGTGCTGCACTTGAATCATTATTAAGTAAAACCAACGAATGGAATGACAAGTATCCGATGGACATCCTGGGTTTGATCAATAGCTACATCCGCGTCGTGGAAACCGGCAGCATCGCGGCGGCAGCCCGAGCCCAGGGGATGAGCGCAGCCGCCGTCAGCCAGAGCATCACGCGGCTTGAAACTCATTTGGGCGTGCGCCTGCTTTCGCGCACCACCCGCAGGATGGCGCTGACCGAAAGCGGCATGCGCTATTTCGAGAAGGTCCGCCACATTCCCCGCGATATCGATCTTGCTTCACAAGCCGCGACCATCACCACCGAGCCTCAAGGGCCGCTGTGTATCGCCACCACCGCTGCATTTGGCCGCCACGTCCTTGCGCCGCTGATACCTGCGTTCAAAGCCGCACATCCGCGTATCGATATTGAGCTGATCAGCACAGACCGGCGCGTCGACCATCGCCTGGAAGGTGTCGACGTCAGTATCCGCATCGAGGCGCAACTGAGCGACGGGCTGGTTGCCCGACGCATCGCTTCGCGCCCGTTCGTGTTCTGTGCATCGCCCGCCTATCTCGACCATGCAGGCGTGCCCACCACTATCGAAGACCTGAAACAACATGCCTGCCTGGTCTTTCGCTACCCAACCGACGGGCGCTTCCTGCCCTGGAACTTCATGGTCAACGGCAAACGTGTCGAAGCGAAGGTCAATCCCGGCTTTGTCTGCGACGACATCGACATGCTCGCGCAAATCGCCGTCAATGGCGGCGGCATCGCCCGCCTCGCCAGCTTCATCGCCCAACCGCACCTCGACAGCGGCCGCCTGCTGCCGCTGTTCGAGCCTGACAGCCGCAACGTTGCCAGTGCAGAGTCAGAGCCGATGGATATCTATGCGTGCGTTGCCGAGCGCTCGGCGTTGAATACAAAGGTGCGGGCGTTTATCGAGTTTCTCGAAAAGGCACTGCAAAGCACACCCGCTCAAGGCTTGGGCAGATAACCTGGCAATGCCTCTACCCGCTTGATCCAGCGTGCAACATTTACATAGGGTTCAAGATCCACACCGCCTTCAGGGGCAAGCACGACATAGGGGTATACCGCGCAATCGGCAATCGAGGGACGGCCGATTGCAAGCCAGTCGTGGTTTTCCAGGTGTCTGTCGAGTATCGAGAGGGCAACGGTCGCTTTCGCCAGAGCCTGCGCCTTGTCCAGCTCCGCACCAAACTTCTGCACCAGTCGCGCAGCGCAAAGGCTGTGCTGAACCTCATTACCGGCAAACGAGAGCCACTGGACAATATCGGCCTGGCCTTGCGGATGAGCCGGCCACCAGGCCAGACCACCGTATTGGCCAGCGAGATAAACCAGAATGGCCTGCGAGTCGCGGATGACGTACGAACCGTCCTCCAGAACCGGTAGCTGAGCAAGAGGATTCATGTCTGAAAGCGGCGGCTTCTTGTGTTCTCCGCCCAGAAAATCGACTGCAACCACTTCAAGCCCGATATTGGCCAGAGCAGCAAAAAGCCTCACTTTGTAGCAGTTTCCAGATACATCCAGGTCGTACAGTTTCATTTCGGTTCTCCATCGACGAGTTGATTGAATTCAAGAACATTGCCATCGGGGTCGCGGATAAAAAGCGCGATTCTTCTGGGACCGATGTGATGCGGCCCCTGAGTGATCACGATCCCCTGCTCGCCCAGCCAGGCCTGAAATACCTGGAGGTCATCGACAATAAAGGCAGGGTGCGTTACGCCGGGAAGCTTCACCGGAGCATCCAGCAGGACGTTGTGAGAGTCGGGGACGCGAGCACCGTTGAAGATCAGATTGATACGAACGCCGTCCGGGCTGAGCATTTCGTTGGCTTCGTACAGCGGAAAACGTGCGGTCTCCTTGAATCCGAGTGCCTGATAAAAAGACATCGACCGATTCTGGTCGCTGACACGAATTCCGATGTGATCGTATGCGAGAATCCGGGCGGGATTTGGTCGTTGGCTCATGGGTTGCGACTCCGGCTGAAAACAATCCCTGAAGTTTCCACCGGGCTGCGCGTTTCACCTATGGCGCGGACCTGACAAGACCTATGCAGTAATCGCACAAATCGAAAGGTGGCAATGGACAGGCTCAAGGCAATGGCCAATTTCGTTCGGATCGTCGACAGCGGCAGTCTGAGTTCGGCGGCGGATGTGACTGGACAATCGGTCGCCTCCCTCGTCCGCTCGCTGGCAGCTCTGGAGCGTTATCTGGGGGTCCGGTTATTGAACCGCAGCACTCGACGCATGGCTCTGACCGATGAAGGCGAAGAATATCTGGCCTGGAGCCGCCGCATGCTCGCGGACTTCAATGACATGGAGCAACGGCTTGAATCCCGGGACGGCATCGCCCGCGGCCTGCTTCGACTGACGGCCCCCGTCGAGTTCGGGCAACGCTACCTGGCACCGCTGGTGAATGCTTTTCTCAAGGATCATGGGGAAATGGCAGCCGAGCTGAGCCTGAGCGACCAGGTCATCCCCTTACTTGATGAACGCCTCGATCTGGCCCTGCGCATCGGCCATCTTCCCGACTCGGCCATGGTCGCGCGCAAGGTCGGCACAACCCGGCTCGTCACCTGCGCCAGCCCGGATTACCTGCGTGCCGCTCCCGCCATCGATAGCCCACAATCGCTGCGGGAGCATTCCTGCATCACCCTGGCCTTCCAGGGAAAACACTGGTACTTCCGTCACAAGGAAAAAGAACTGGTTGAAGACATAGTACCGAGACTGGTCTGCAATCAGGTTCGCGCTGCCAGCCAGGCTTGCGTGCAGGGCGTGGGCATTACCCGGTTGATGCATTATCAGGTGGCGGATGAACTGGCTGATGGTCGACTGGTCAGGATTCTCCGGGATTTTGAACCCATGGATTTACCGATCCAACTGGTCTACCCGCACTCCTTGCAGCTATCGCCACGAGTGAGGGCCTTTGTGGAATGGGCGTGCCCGCAACTGGAAAGGCTGACGCCTGATCCGGGTGGGGAATAGAGGCTATTTAGCCATTATTGGACTGTCTGCTCAGCAACATCTCATCAGCATTTATATTTGAAAGAGATCAGTGGCCAGATTTTCAGTGAGTCGTAACTCACTGTAATTCATGACAATTCTCAGTGGCACACATGCTGCACTGTCGAAACGGCAATCCACTTCGCCGTTTTCGGAGATATATCATGAGCCACTTGCCTATCAAGTTCGCCTACTGGGTTCCTAACGTCAGCGGCGGGCTCGTTGTCAGCAAGATCGAACAACGCACCAGTTGGGACATCGACTACAACCGCAAACTCGCGCAAATCGCAGAGCGCTCAGGCTTTGAATACGCACTGACGCAGATCCGCTTTACCGCCGGATACGGTGCGGAGAATCAGCATGAGTCGGTGGCATTCAGTCACGCACTGCTGGTTTCCACCGAAAGGTTGAAAGTGATCGCAGCCATCTTGCCAGGTCCCTGGACGCCGTCAGTGGCAGCCAAACAGTTAGCGACCATCGACCAGCTCACGGCCGGAAGGGTTGCCGTGAATATTGTCAGTGGCTGGTTCAAGGGTGAGTTTCAGGCCATTGGGGAACCCTGGCTGGAACATGACGAACGTTACCGGCGTTCGGAGGAGTTCATCCAGGCGCTGAAAGGAATCTGGACCACTGACAACTTCACCTTCAAGGGCGACTTCTATCGCTTTCATGACTACACCTTGCGGCCAAAACCCATTCAGCGTCCACATCCCGAGATATTTCAAGGCGGCAGTTCCCGGGCTGCACGCGACATGGCTGCACGAGTATCGGACTGGTATTTCACCAACGGTAACACCTTGGAAGGCATCAAGGCGCAGGTCGACGATATTCGGGCAAAGGCCGCAGCCAACGGGCATTCAGTGAAGATCGGCGTCAACGCCTTCATCATCGCCCGTGACACCGAGCAAGAAGCGCGAGCGGTATTACAGGAAATAATCGACAAAGCCGACCCGGAAGCCGTGAATGCCTTCGGCGATGCTGCAAAACAGGCAGGCAAGGCAAGCCCCGAGGGAGAAGGCAACTGGGCCAAATCATCGTTCGCCGATCTGGTGCAGTACAACGATGGTTTCAAGACCAACCTTATTGGTACACCCCAACAGATTGCCGAACGTATCGTCGAGCTGAAAGAGATAGGCGTGGATCTGGTGCTGTCAGCGTTTCTGCATTTTCAGGAAGAGGTTGAGTATTTTGGGGAGCGGGTGTTGCCGTTGGTGAGAGAGCTGGAGGGGGTTGCTGACGGGTGCCCGAGACCCGCTCCCGCCGTAGTCGAAAAAATAGCTCGCCAGCCTTAACCGCGACCCCGCATAGGACTATGGGAGGAGATCACCTCCAAACTGCTTCGCCACACAGACACGAGCCTTCCCATAAGGGACACCTTTATACTCATCAGGCTTGAACTCCAAGTGTTCCTCAAGCTCAATTTTAAAATCAAGCTCATCATCATGGAATCGACGCCTGGACGCTAACCCTCTAACACGTTTTGCAAGGTAATAAGCACGTTCAGAATACGTTCCGTAGCGATGCTTCAGTTGGAAGGTTCTGATGGAGGCACCTGAACTGTTAAGATTTTTGACAGCGGACACCTCCAACCTGTACTGATCTTTAGGCAAGGTCAGACTGGCGAACTCAGCTAATTTATCAGCAGCCGCTGCTATCGGCCCAAGTGAAAACTCAATTGACTCCTCATCAAATAGAGGATTGAGGTGAGGCGTCACAGAGAAATCGATTTGTCCTTTCATCTGAGGGCCATTGCACTTCTCGCAGCACGGAATAAAGTTGTACAAGGACAGGGCCAAAAATGGATAGTCTGCCTTCCCGTAATAATGATCGATAGGAGGACGATAGCCTTTGACTTCTTCATCAGGCAAACAAGTTCCGGTCTCAATCATATGACAATAACAGCAGACTTTGTACCGCGCCTGCGAACACAAGTCATAAGCAGTCCAGACTCTGTTGGATTTTTCCGAAAATGAACTGTAATCGAACACCAACTTCATTTTCTCAACCGCACAGGCCCGAAGCAAAGGCCCACTAAAGGCCTTCAGAAAATTTTGAATGCAGAGCGCCAAATCAGCTGGCTGCCCATACACAATAATCCGCCTATTCTCAGCAATGAATTTAGCTACCTGCCCCTCAACAATGGAGCTATCCAGCTTGGCCAAGCCATTGTCAATGGCTTGCTCCAGGAATGCAGCATGATCATTAACGGCTGTCGCCCAAACATCCGATATATTGATGATCACGACCGCCCCCCCCTCTGCAGGACGGCGCGAATTGCCTCATCGCCAATTTCGCCTATTAGCACCAAATCTGACTTCGTAAGCTTATTGAGTTTGGCACGCGCATACATTTCGTTGATCTTAGTCGCTGCGAAAACCCCAAGAGAATTCGACTCAAATGATCCAGCTATCACATCCTCGATTGGTGCACCGAAAGTCTTTACCCTCACACTGGAGTCTAAATTGGTTACATACACACCTGGAATATCAGCCGCAATAAGTGGTGAATGAGACGCTAGGATAACCTGCAGACTTTTCAAGCCGTACTTCCTCTTGAGTCCACCAAGGTACTTATTCACAAGCGTAATATACTTCCTCTGCCAATCAAGATGGAGATAAGCATCTCCCTCATCGATCATTAGCAATACAGAGCCTCGCCCATTCTGCGCCGCTGTGGCAATCGCATCACCAATATGGGCGAATTGATCAATCAGAGCCTGAAGGCCAGAGCTGAGTAACGACCATTGAATAACTATGGGAGTATTATACTGACGCACAGCATCAAACTGATCCACGCCATCGATTAAAAAGGAAACGGAACGATCAGTGAACTTTACGTTGCAACCATAATTTCTCAGCACCTCGGAGCAACGGGAAACCAATTCTTGGATATGGTCAATTCCCACCTGAAAATCATAACGACGTATGATTCCCAAATAAGCTAACAATGAGAGAGCGTAGTCGACACTCTCCCCTTCCCTGTTACCCTGCAAATATTCTACGACCGCAAGATGATGAATACGCTCGCCACAAGGGAAATGACTCAGCATGTAAGCATCCAACAAAGCAACGATGGACTTAAGGCAGTTTTCTAATTCATCGTCCAGGCTTCTGAAATCACTCGCTTCCTTGAGTCGAGTTGACTCATAGCTTTTAAGCTTAGTGACTAAATCTTTAAGTGAGGCATGCATTATATGGCGCACACGCTGCTTAAGTGCGGGGATAAAAATTGCTCGATAAACATTTTTCGAGAATGAGAGCGTAGCTGTAAGCTGAGTATTTTCACCCAGCGCCTTGGCAATCTCTCCAAGCTGGGCCATTCGCCCATGCTCCTCGCCTAGTCTGTCAGTATTCTTGTTCTGAGGAGAGGCATCAATCAGCCCGACCCTGCGACTCATTTTACGTTTGTAGGGCAAGCCAGAATAGTAGATCGCACAAAAATCGTTTTCGTGATTAGACAAGGTATAGACATCACCACGTCTATCTCTGACATAGACTTTGGTATCTCCTCTACCAGGTGCAGACACCGCTTCGGCAATCAAATTGAGCAGGCGTGTCTTCCCCGATCCGTTCTTTCCCAAAATCAGGCTTACCGAGTCCACATCAAAAATCCTACCGACCTGCTCAGTGACCGGAGTAATCAGTTCCAGCAGTCTTTCTTCAATTCGAAGCCCAACGATAGTAGGCATATAAAATCCTTTAATAATACGCCAAAAGCAAGCCAACTAAAAAATCATGAATCTCAGGCGCACACATCACAACTTAGTTTCTTATTTATATACACCCCAAACGGAGTATGGAAATCTTTTACTCTAGCAGGATGATAATGAGCCTTGATCGACGATGGCGGGAGGTTGCAGCTCAGCCTGCCAGGTGACGACGAACTACCCAAGAGCCTCCTGGCTCGCCGTTGCCCCCAATGGGAGAGAATTACCTTTGCTCCAGACAGACGCTCTCTGGCGGGGATCAGTTCAACGGGGATGTCAACTTCAAGGATGGTTGGAATGCCCACGTCCCGAAGCCTGAGTCGGTAGTCATCCTCCCATGTGTCCTCGACATGGATATTCGCAGCAAGTGCCAGTAGATACTCGCTTCCACTAATGATGTAGTGGCCGTGATCCCGAATCATTTGCTTGTCGTCAGTGGAGAGCCAGATGGAGCCACGTTCGTCACCCCGCCGCTCGCCCATCAAACGGATCGCTCTGTTTAGAGCAGCCGTAGGGACATCGGAATACAACCGACGAAAGGTTTGTAAGATCCGCTCAGGCTCCTGCCCTCGAAGACCCTCCTCAAAATAGGTGGCCAGGCTTTCAGGCCGACATCCATGAAATGCCTTGGCATGGGAGTAGTAACTCCACAGCTTTTCGCTGAAAGCTGGCAACACCTCCTGTTGGTTCGGTAGCCATTGGAAGTCATCCGACCAACACTCGGGCCGAGAGGCTTCGATGTGCTGACGTATCGAAGGTGTGAGCACCTGGCTCGCATACCTAGGGATGGCGTTGAGCCAAGCTCGACGATCACGCCAGTCGAGGACACGTTCAATCATGCAGCGTTCCTGTTGCATCGATGGTGGGGAGCCTCGTTTGCTTACGGGCCATGCCTACTATTGTGCTGAATATCGGGGCACAAGGCCATCACGGCGCGACCTAAACTGGGATGTAGAAGCTATTACTACCTCTACTACAGTTTGGAGCAGACTTTTTCTACACTGAATCGATTCAACAGACTATTTTCTGACGACAAATTTATGTCGTCTCTTGGATCAAAAACTGACATTAAATCGGATCTACAAGGGCGCTGAATGGCCGTGATATTATTCTGCCAACCAGCACTTCGGCATTCTTTTGAAAGGAGTTCATGTGAGTCAAGAAGATGATGAGAAATACCCAGCTAGCGCGGTGTCCTCTTGGAGTGGCTTCGTCTATCAAGGGAAGATCGCACTGTATCACTCCCTCAAGCTCATCCACGATGGCGACTTGGACTTTGAGCTTCAGCTAGACAGTAGCGACGATTTCGCTATTTATAAAAATGGGAAATTGCACACAGCCCATCAAGTAAAAGCGAAAATAAGCAAATATCGCAGCGGCTACAGCACAGCGCTCGAGCAATCTACACTCATCGAACATGACAAGATCAAAGGCACGACTCGCTACTTCCACGTATCTGTGCCGCTAAACAATATCGAAGACCACACAGGCGCTAGCGGAGAGACAGTAAAATTCTATCGCTACGGTAACAATCATTACTGCGGTCTTGGCGAAATTGAAGGACTAACCAAAGAGCTTATAGGAAAAATATGTGAGCAGCAGTCCATAACCGCAGGTGAGAATCTCTTAAATTTTAACTATTGCTTACTTTCAGAAAAGATCAGCACTAAAGCTGTACACAACCACAAGCTAAACCAAGTAGATGGAATTTCGGAAGACAAAGCGGCATACGAGGGCCGAATAACGGCCAGTAGCATTTTAGAAGAACTACTGACAGAAAACCCCTACCAGAATCGGGACTACTATGCAGTCCAATTGAAGGCCAGACTACAAACCCACCTAGAAGAGCGGCTGGATCAGGCTCTCCCAACAATGAATGACGCCACCTACCAGAGGGCACTACGCCTGTGTGAGCACATTCGAGAAACACACATCAATGAACTAAAAACTTTATGCCAGATGATGAAGCCCTCCGAGCAGTTTCAAGATATTCAAACGAACGACATCAGGCGTTACACCAAGCTCATCCAAGCCATTTCGGCAGACCCCATCTTTAGCCATCTTCCTCATTATCTTGACAGCGAAAACAGATTTTACGTACCCACCGCTCTTGACATCGACGAAAGCGAAGAGTGTGAATCTGACATGATCCGTGAGATGAAGAACAACGGGGATCTGCTGAGGCTGCTATTTGAATACAACCATCTGATTGCAAGCAAGTCAGAAGCCTCATTCACATTCAATACTAAATTCACAAACTCCGACGACCTAGACGACAAACAGGTCACGAAAAAAATTGAAAGCAACATCACCAAGTCGCTATGCATTAGCGTGATAACTAAAGACGACGCGGAGGGCCGACTGAATGATAAAGCAACTAATTGATGAAGCACTTGTTGCACATGGCTTTGTAAGTGAGCACAAAGTAGACCACACAAACTTTTATGTTCGCAAAACAGAATCAGCCATCAGGTTCGCAGTCCTCCATACTCTGGACGACCTCCTAGATCCAGCCGAACTCAATACCAGAATCAACCACCTTGCTCCCGAGTCTTTTACAAAAAATCCGAGCTTCAAGAAGAACTGCGATTTGATCTGTATTCATCGCCTTGACGTCCTCCCAGAGTTCAAGGATCACGAAGAAGAAATCTTCGCCATTGAGGAAGATCCGCATTTTTATAAAAAGTATGTCCTCTACTACAGCATTGCAGAGGAAAGCGCTCTTACCAACTTTACTTACGACAAACTTGTCACAGTAATCGCTGATAAAAAAGAGTTTCTCGATTATAAAGAGAACCCTCTAGCTGCTACACAGTACAGCTTCGCCGCCAAGACCTTTATCAAACTCCCGTTCTTAGAGCTACCTAGCCGCGAAGGAAATCTTGTGTCCTTACGTTTACAAGCCGTTGAGGCCGTTGCAAAAACTGGCCTAAACGATACGTATGCGATAATCCAACAAGTAACCGACAAGAACGCCGACGAATTTATCAAGGAAATGATTCGCAATGAAATGGAAAATATCCAAGATTGAAGTTTCTAGCTTCAAAGCATTCAAGCACATTTCCTTGGATCTTGGCGACTCATACTTGCTAACCCTGGATGGCCCGAATGGCTATGGTAAAACCAGCATATTTGACGCAATCGAACTGCTACTTACAGGCCAGATCAACCGCATACAGAATCTATTTTCTACGTTATTAACGAGAAACAAGAGGGACTATGCAGACAACCTTTTCTGGAACAACCGTTCGGGCGAGAATGATCTCTACATCAAAATTGAATTTTCTACCATTGACCGGAAGCTTGTTTTAGCCCGGCATTGTCCGGTAGCAATATTCAAAAAACCGGCAAATAACCGGGCTGACAAGTATGAAAACTTTAAACTCTACGAACTCCCTGAATTCAAATCACTCGACTTCACAAAGCCCAATCAGCGAGACAACAACTTCCTCGACGAGATTTTTGGAAAGAATTTCAGGGAAAACTTTTCTTTCCTTAACTATCTTGAACAGGGTCAAAATCGACTACTACATACTAGAGTAGACGAAAGAAAGGACAAGCTAGGAAATCTCTTTAACATTAGCGATATCGAATCCGAGATCGATAACTGCACAACCATATACAACAAGCTATCAAAACGCATCAATGATCCTGAGCGAAAGGCACAGGCTGAATCGCTAACAGAAGAAATTAACACCCTGCGAGGAGCACTGCAGGCACAGACTGGAGTTATTGAGTATAAAAAGATTTCAACGACTGATATCCAACCAGCTTGGGATAGGGAAATACTGTTTTCAACCTATTCGGCAGTAGACCATACAACTTATCAAGAATCAGTTCGTAAGATAATCGATCTTTTACCACTCAAATCCACAATCAGAACTAGAGTCCACAACGAAACTATCGATACCGACATTGATCGCAACGAAGAGTCTTTGAAAAGACTGGCTCAATTTGGCAAAGATCTTGGCAAGCTCGATGCGCTTGAAGCTATCAAGAAAAAGATAGATGACCTGGAACGTGCCGCAGGTATCATCAAACGCGGTGCTACAGTCATCAAGCTCGAAGAGGCCCAATCGCTGCCAAAGTGGGCTGAGGGACGTCTTAAGTGGTTTGAGTCACAAATTAAATCCCGAAACAATCTGCAGGAGAAAAGCAGTACCAATGCTAACGTCGTAGCGGAATTGGAAAGACTGAAACGGCAGCTCCTCGAGGAACACAAAAAGTCTTATCCAGATGATCAGCTATGCCCTCTGTGTGGTACTGACTGGGAAGACCATAAATCAATGGTGGATGCCATTGCAGAGCGGGCCAAGCAAATATCTGACTCACTGAGCCAGGATGGTAAGGACTTAATAAAACTCATCGCAACAATGGATGCCGAACTCGGCCTCATCGATACTGATATACAAGCCGACCTAAAAAATCTTTCGCCCACATTTGATCAAAAACTTCATGCAGCACTCACAAAAATCAAACTTCGCCTACCAGCCATAACTCAGCTCCTGGAAAACCTGCAACGCGAAAACATTCAGCCAACCGGCTCGTTCACGGACGTTGATGACATCATAAATGAACGTCTTGAAAAGCTGAAAGAAGCCCTAAGAAGCAAAAAACAGGTCGAAGCAGACGCCTTAGCGCTGCCTGAAGACTGGAGAGAAACAACAAAAAGCGCCTTCAAAGACCTGCAGGACTTTTACATTATCACGATAGAAGACTTGAATGGTAAGGAGCAGTACATATCGATTAAAGCTAACGAGGCTCAGAGCTCTAGACTTCAGAACTGTATTGGCGACCTTAAGCTCATACAGAAAGAAACCCTTGCTGCCCAAAAGGCTCAGGCCAAAGTTGAAAAGCTCCGCACCACACTGAAGAAGACGGAGCAGAATTATACCGATCAGACAATTTCGGCAATTGAGCTCATATTCCACATCTACAGTGGCCGGTTAATCCAGAACTACCAGCGTGGCCTAGGTCTATTCATTGAGAGCCGTGAGGGTACGCAGTTGAGGTTCCTAACCGCTGAAAAGTCTGAACACGACGCAGTCATGTCTATGAGCTCTGGCCAGGTTTCTGCATTGAGCCTCGCATTCTTCCTTTCACTCAACAAGGTTTACGCTCGGGTACCGCTCATTCTGATTGATGACCCGTCACAATCTTTGGACGAAGTGAACGTCGCCTCGCTGACCGACCTGCTCCGTTGCGAGCTCAAGCATTGCCAGCTAGTCGTATCGTCGCATGAAGAGGATATCTCGGCCTACATGCGCTACCGCTTCGATAGGGCAGGTTTGACCACAAGCTCGCTCAATATGCAGCTGCTAGCGAAAGAGGCCTCGTAAGCGCCGCCTGTGGCTACCTGGTGAGGCTGGGTGGCCACAGGGATCTCGCTTCATTCACAGCTATGCGCTAGCTTTAATGAGAATGCTCTCGGAGGTACAGCGAAATTTAGGTACACTCAAAGGTAGGCAAAACTCTATATCAAGGATATGGAAAAGGGATCAAGATGTCAGGACAATCGATATTCCGAGTGGGTGAACAACTACCTTTTAGCCCCGGAGAAATATTCCATCGATCACCAGATGGTCGTTTCCTACCCCGAAGTGGCTTCGTCAATAGTCTGATCAGCCACATTGGCATTAAGTATGTCAATCACACTACTGTTTGTTTCGACCCGGCACCGATAATCCAAGCCCTCAGAGAACTCGCCCAAGATACTCGTGTCGAGTCCTTAATGAATAGCTATAGCACTTTAACCCTTCACTACGAAGATTACTGCGAAACAATAGATTCAAAATATCTCGGCGACATCAGCCTAGAGGCAAAACAAACCGCACCGAAGTTTTCAGACGCATTACAAAGACAACTAGACATAATCGATTTAAACATTTGGTTTGAGCTAGAGAAAAAAACTGAGCCGCTGGATGCCATTTGCGACGCATACGTAAAGGTTTTAACACTCCATTTTTTCGCAAAAACAACTTTACACCCACAAACAAAGTCAAATAGATACAGCTTGCAACCATACATCCTAAATGCGATTGAAATGTTACGACTTAAGCTCCAAAGCACATTGCTTCCAAATGGCGAGCCTAAGGACTCGTTGCTGTTGTCGGCATTCTTGGAGACAGGCAACAACAACTTTGAACACTACGCATACTACGACCGTAGATTTGACTCAATCCAAGGAACACAAGAATTTATACAATTAGCCAATCGCAATCCCTCTTATGAGCAGAGCATTTTCTTTGAAAGACCAAGCGTTAACAAACAAAATAAAAATTTCGCAAATCAGTTAATCAAACTAATTCAAAGATTTCAGATACTGGCACAAGCCACAAGCTTCATTGAAGCCGTAGATGAAGACAACATGCTCCCAGCTCTTTTTGCCGACCTAAGCCGCCCTTTAGATTAGTACAGCCTTAATCTGTGACAGTAATAGCCATTCAACCATAGATGATCAAATACTTATGTACTTTTATATGGTGTAATCGGCAAACATCAAGGATTGATAGTTAAGGCTAGTCATTTCAAATCGTGAATAAGCGTCCCCCGGAAGCGCCCGGTTCTTACACCGGGCGCTCTTGCAAAATTCCACTATACCGTCTATCTACTCAACATCTTCAGGATTCCACGGTTCGACGCCCCTAGGGCCCATGTCCCAGTTGTGATAGAGGATTTCACCACTCACGAACGCCCCACTCGCACCAGTGAAAATGCATTCGTTGATATTGGCGTTGCGCAGATCAGCTCCATCCATCTTGGCCCCCACGAAAGTAGCTCTTCTCAAGTAAGCACCACGAAGGTCTACTCCTCGCAAATCTGCGTAGTCAAAGTCTGTCTCCCATCCGTAAGCCCCCGGCTGAATGACTGGGTCGCCGGTGACTGTGTAGAACTTCGCGTTTCGGAAATTCGCGTGACTAGCCTTTTTCACATCCTGAAACCAGTCATAGTGAATCAGGCTTCCAGGAGCCTGCAGATAGCTCATATCAGGCACCTTCTTCCGTGTGAGAACGCGATTTATCCTGTCGAACAGCAATGAGCTGAAATGGAACCCGCTGAAGTCCACACCACGCTTGTGGGCAGCAGCTGCAAGCGGGACTCGGTCGCGGAGGCACTCAACCAGAGCCTCGAACTGCAGCAGAAACCGCGCTCTACGGAACACGCCTTCATAGGGTTGCCGCCAGAAACCTTCAGAAAAACAGTGATCAGCGTACCGGGAAATCATCCGATCTCTCGCGACAATTTCCTTGTAAGTCTGGCCATATTCTCTCGCGATCAAACGCAGGCAAAGGGCGCGGTTAGCGGGCGCTGAGCTGATTACTTGAGCGCGTATCGCTCTTTCCAAGGCCGAAGGGCAGCCGCTCCGAAAATCACTGAGGAGCACGGTAGCATCTGATTTGAAAGCGGACAGCGAAGGGGTATCAGGAAATCTCATGGCCTAGCCTCTCACGGTCAACGCTAAGCCCTAGTATCAGCAGACCATTCAAGGTGGCATGGAGAGGTGAAGCAACGGTGCAGAGGCTTTTCCTAGCTAGGGCTGAACGCCACCGTCATTGGCGCAGACACATAGTCAAAAAAAACCAGGTGGTCGTCAAGCCCGCCATCTAACGGGGCCAGCCCGAATCGGGCCTACTAGGCTGCAGCAGAGCCTTAATGTTATTTGCTCGACACGCAGCGCTATTTGCTAAAAGTCGGACGATGCATCGCATATTGAGGGCATTTTCGCCCGTTCTGCCCTGTTAAGCGCGCAACTCGCCCATAACCCATGAGCTGTTTTCGTGCTATCCACTGGTGCGACAAAGCGAACAGCCGGAGCGTGAAAACGATGCAAACCCCACCTCAAAGCCCTCTTTACAAGAGCTCATCATTAGCCACATCCACGCAACTCAATGAGCAGCGGGAAGTATCGACCTTCCGACGAAGGTGCGTTTACTGAAATCAAACTGATGAGGAGTAATCAATGCAAGGGCTAAAATCGGTGGGACAGTGGCTGGCAGAGCAGGCGGCACGTGCCTTGTTCAGAGAGTTATTCAGGGCGGTCATTCAGCGTGTAATGAAAACCTGGTGGGATGAGTAACGCCAATCCAATCCGGGGCCCGCTCAGGCGATGGCCCCGCTGGTGAGGAGTCGGCAAGTCGGAGAAGTAAACGCGGTAGGACAAGGCCGGGTGCCTGTCACTGAGAGGGCTCTTGATCTGTCGATGCTCAAGGGCCCAAGCAGTGTCGCCGACCTTCCCTGACCTCATATTGATCGCCCCGCCCAACCGGAACGATCAAACTCACATCACGCAGAAAACGAATTGCTTCAGGCAACCAACCGGCGCCACCAGGATTCTCTGACCGCATCTGGCTGCACCTGAACCAATTCCGGCATATCACGCAACCTCACCCATAACTCCCCATGCCATTGCAATGTCCCCAAGACATTGCCCTGCCAGCGCATCTCATATCGCTGAGGTTGATCGCTGGAATCTACCTTGGGAACCTCGAAAACCGGCAACACCTCCTGAACCAGCCAACGGCGCAGTGCACGGTTTTCCGGTACGTAGTGATGCACCAGCAACGCAAAAACACCCGACTCGCTGATCATCAGGCATTTTTCCCACTGCCCGTGGGTCAACAGCCAGGCTGTGTGGCGTTGGTCGGCATCGAGTTTGAGTGTGGCGCGCTCGTCCAGTTGCTTGCCCATCAGACGTGCCAGATCCGACAAGGGAAACCAGACTTGGGTATCGCGCATGACAGCACGCAGCATACGGTGGTGACGGATGAAAACGGTTGGCTCGAAATGATCGGTGCAGGGAGGTGAAGGATATGGAAGGTCCATGGTGTGAAAGCTCCTTATGAGAAAAGAGCTGCCGCAGACGTCGCTAAACGAATGAAGGGTGGCAGCTGTGCGAAGGTTAGCGAACCGGTCTTTTACTCGCACACACCGGCAGACCCGAAGATCTCCGACGCACAGCCGCCATGACACGGCCTCAAACCTGAAAGGCATAAGGCAGCATGAGCTGATTGCGAGTGTAAGGTTCGGATCGCTAAACCCGGCCGCTGATTTTGCAGCGACGCGGCACATTAAATGCCGCAACTGACACACGCAAGGGGTCGGGATTTTCTAGGAAATTTCGTTCAAGGGAAAGGGAAGATGCTCGGGGTGGAGATGGCTTTGGGACTGCGGGGGAGAGGAAATTGCGGATGATTTTGTAGCAACCACCTAGGGATAAGGACAAAATCAGTCGAGCCCCGCGCAGGATTGCCGAACTGTCGTGCCCGATTTTGGCCTGTCGCCACCACAGGCCACATTTATCATTTTTACGAAGCGCGCGGGCCAAATCCGACGCTGGGGATCAGTTGAAATACACAATGACTTTTCAATTGGGATTCAATTACGCAGGTAGAGAGAACGGCCTAAGCATCAATTTCAAAAATCGGCCAGAAGAATCCGATTGTAGTGGTCAACTGATCCCGGACACGACGTTAAGTCTTTTTTCGGACTGAGCTGGTGGCAGTCCGTTATTGAACTGGTGTGGCCGAATCCAGTTGTAGCGATGCATCAGATAATGACTGATATCGCGTTGAGCCTCCTGGGCCGTCATGTAGCCAACGGTCGGTACCCACTCTGTTTTCAGGCTCCGGAAAACACGTTCCATCGGCGAGTTGTCGTAGCAATTACCTCGGCGACTCATACTCTGATGGATGCGGTATCTCCAAAGTCTCTGGCGAAAATGGCGACTGCCGTATTGCGAGCCTTGGTCGGAGTGAAACAGCAGGCCTTGAGGCTTTCCGCGCTGCTCATAGGCCATGTCCAGCGCCTTGATCACCAAGTCTGAATCCGGTTTGCTCGACAACGCCCAACCCACCACTCGGCGCGCGAATAGGTCCATGACCACGGCCAGGTAATGCCATTTCCCTTGTGCCCAGATGTAAGTAATGTCGCCACACCAGATCTGATTGGGCGCGGGCACATCGAATTTTTGGTTCAGGATATTCTGAATGTCTGGTCGCTCCACTGTTGCCTTTTTATAGGCATGCGAACCCGGTTGTTTGCTGATCAACCCCAGTTCTCGCATCAGGCCGCGCGCCTTGAACCGGCCGATCTGCTCGCCATCTTCTTGCATCATCGAAACGATACTGCGACTGCCGGCAGAGCTTCGACTTTGCGTAAACAGTTTGTTGACTCGACTGCGCAATCTAACCCGCTCAACGTTCGGAGCCCGGTGTCTGCGACGATGCTCGTAGTAGCACGAGCGCGGTACTTCAAAGGCTTCGCACAGCAACTCGACCGACTCACGAGCACTGAGTTGATCAATCAACGCGTACGCTCGTGCTCTTCCGACATCAAGAGCGCGGTAGCCTTTTTTAAAATGGTTTTCTCCCGCTCAAGACGGGCAATCCGAGTTTCCAGTTCCTGGATTTTCTGCTGCTCGGGCGTCAGGGCTTTGCTCTGAGGTGTTACGCCATTGCGCTCCTGCTGGAGCTGGTTGACCCAGCGACGCAGAGCGGACTCGACAACGCCGAGCGAGCGGCAGGCTTCGATATAGCTATAGCCTTGATCTAGCACGAGGCCTGCGGCCTCGCGTTTGAATTCAGCTGAAAAGGTACGGCGTTGTTTGGTCATCAGACACCTCTATATGGCGAGCATTCTCGCCTAAATGGGTGTCCGGTTTCATTAGACCACTACAGATTCCCTTGAAAAGTTGACTCAATACCGAACACTCAGAGAAGTGGAGACTTGAGAGAAAACTCAATCGAGGAGCTATCGGGAAATCCAGCTAACCACCTGATCATATTGGTGTCCCAGGGCAGGTTCGAACTGCCAACCTTCCCCTTAGGAGGGGGATGCTCTATCCAATTGAGCTACTGAGACACTGAGTTGCCAGCACACCGAACGGTGCCAGCGAGGACGGCGTGCATGTTAACGGCATGGAGGGATTTTGTCATGTCGTCATTGCCTTCGATAATCGTAGTCCACATCCCGGCGTAGAGCGCTTGCAGGCGCGGTCGTGCATTTTGCATTACCCCAAAAAGCCATCATTGCAAAACGCAATGTTTAATCGCTTTAAAACAATCACAAGCCATTGTTTTATAAGGATTTTTATTCAAAATAAATCTGGCATGCAGGCTGCATTATCAGTACCAGTGACGATACTCCACGCAAGGTACCTGAAAATGAACATGACTCTCTCAGTGTTGAATGCAGTAGCTCTGGTGGCTCTGGTGGCATTTCATTTTCAGGATACCCGCATTCACGATGACAAGATCGGCACGCAACCTCAATCATATGAGCTGGTTCGCAAGGCCCCTCAATTGGCCATCATGAGTGACAGAAGCGTCAATGCAGCTACGCTGGGTCATGAGGTCAAGGAAGCCCCGCTGCCAAATCGTGCTGAAGAGCGTTGGATCTTCTGAGATCGTCACATAGCCCACCTTCACGAGAGAGTAGCCATGTCAAAACCCGCATTGTCATTCATGATCCTGGCACTGATGGCTGTTGCCGCTGATCTTCTCCTCCCCGAGCAGGCGCATGCATTGAATTCCGCCTCCAAAATTGCCGCAGGGCTGTTTGTCAGCCTCTTCGTTGCGGCCATGGTCATCGGGCGTCGCTTCAAGTTCGATCCGGTTCTACGCTGACTGAATATCCGCTGATGGTTGTACTGGTCAACAGGGCTCAAGCCACTGCTGACTAGGTCATCGGCCTCTCAGCCTACCCTCGCCTTCTCCCGCCATGACACGCCCGTCGGCATCTTTCGTATTCTTGTGAATAACCATCTACGCTGAAGACAGATAGCCATCATGGCAAAAAGTAGTCAGGCGTTCGTCGTGTCACCCGGATGGGCTGGAATTGGCAAGCTTTGCAAATCTGCTCGCAATTCTGATAATTGGTGCTGGCTAAACGCCTTTATCTGAGTCAATATTTGTCACAGAATTGACGCCAAGGATTCGACGTAATAGGGCATGATGCCGCGCCCTTTGGATAACTCGGTTGAACATTTGGCCAAAAGGACTGTCCTACATTGACAATCTTGCGGCCACTTGCGAAACCGCTCCCCCTGAACTAACCGGTTAAATATATGAGCCCTATGAAACAGGCTACTTATTCCAGCCGCACGGCTGACAAGTTCGTCGTTCGCCTACCAGACGGCATGCGTAATCGCGTGCAAGAGGTAGCCAAAAACCACCATCGCAGCATGAACTCGGAAATCATTGCTCGACTCGAACAGAGCCTGATTCAGGAAGGAGCTCTTGGTGATGAGCCAAGTCTGCGCCTTGATAGTCCTGAGCTGTCCCTGCACGAACGCGAGTTGCTGCAACGTTTTCGTCAACTCTCACACCGCCAGCAGAACGCTCTGGTGTCCCTGATTGCTCACGACACGGAACTTGCTTCAGAAGAGTCGTAAGAAATCAGTGAAAAAAAGCATTCAAGCCAGCGAAAGCTGGCTTTTTTTTGCCGTAGTACTTTTCCCCAATACTTATAAGACTCTTTCTTATAATGTAGACATCTCAGCCAATGCTTTTCCTGGTCACGGCTCCTGAGGCGATGGTTTTCCCGTGCATCGCGATTATCAAGTCATGCGAGGAGCCACAAAATGCTCGGTAAAGTCTTCGTCCCCCTGATGCTGGTTGCATCAATGAGCCAGACAGCCCAGACCGTCAAGGTGTTCAACTGGGAGGATTACTTCGCACCGGACACGCTGAAAAACTTCCAGAAAGACACCGGCATTGAAGCCACCTATGACACCTACGACGGTAACGATGCCCTGGACGAAAAGCTCAAGGCGAGAAACTCCGGTTACGATATTGTGGTGCCGTCGAGCCACTTCGTGGCTGGCCAGATTCAGCGTGGGGACTTGAAGAAGCTGGACAAAAGCCAGCTATCCAACTGGAAAAACCTCAATCCGGTTCTGCTCAAGGCGCTCAGAGGCATCGACCCAGGCAACGAGCACGCCTTTCCCTATCTATGGGGGACCACCGGCATCGGCTATGACGCGGCCAAGGTCAAGGCTGTTCTGGGCAAGGATGCGCCACTCAATTCCTGGGACTTGATCTTCAAGCCCGAGAACATTAAAAAGCTGGCTGCATGCGGCGTAGCCTTTATCGACAGCGCCCCCAGCATAGTGCCCATTGCGCTCAACTATCTGAACCTGCCACCCCACAGCGAAAAAACCGAGGATTACACCAAGGCAAAAGCTGCCTTGCTGGCGATCCGACCCTACGTGCGCTATTTCAACTCGACCCAGTACATTACGGATCTGGCCAGTGGCAAGATCTGCGTCGCGGTCGGCTATTCAGGAGATGTCATGCTGGCGGAGCGCAACGCTCAGGAGGCAGGCAACGGCATCAAAATCGACTACGTCATCCCCAGGGAAGGCGCTCCGATGTGGTTTGACATGATCGCCATGCCCGTCGATGCACCTGACGAAAAAGCCGCCTACGTCTTTATGAACTACCTGCTCACGCCGAAGGTAATCGCGGGCATCTCCAACTACTTGCATTATGCGAACGGAAACGAGAAGTCCGAGGCACTGGTGGACGCAGCAGTACGCAACGACCCCAGAATCTACCCCGATGAGGAAACCCTTGGCACCCTGTTCGTCCAGCAAGCGACGCCTGCCGACATTGACGCGCTGAGGCTACGCACATGGAAGGAAGTCAAAGAAAGACAGTGACTACCTTTGCAGCCCCAAAACAAAAAACCGCCTGAACAGGCGGTTTTTTATGGTGAAAGCGATCAAAGCAGAAAAATGGTTGCCAGCCCCAGGAAAATAAAGAAACCGCCACTGTCCGTCATCGCAGTAATCATGACGCTGGCACCCATGGCTGGATCGCGGCCAAGACGTGCAAGCGTCATAGGGATCAAGACCCCCATAAAAGCAGCCAGCAGCAGGTTGAGCGTCATTGCAGCCGTCATGACCACGCCCAGCGACCAACTGTCATAGAGCATATAGGCCACAACACCGATCACCCCGCCCCATATCAGACCATTGAGCAAAGCGACCGCCAGCTCCTTGCGCAGCAAGCGCGTGGTATTGCCGGTACTGACCTGGTCCAGCGCCATGGCGCGAACGATCATGGTAATGGTCTGGTTCCCGGAGTTGCCGCCGATACCGGCCACAATCGGCATCAGCGCCGCAAGAGCCACAAGCTTCTCGATCGAGCCCTCGAACAGGCCGATGACACGCGAAGCCAGGAACGCTGTAATCAGGTTGATCGCCAGCCAGGCCCAGCGGTTACGCAGCGAGCGCCATACCGAAGCGAAGATATCTTCCTCTTCACGCAAACCCGCCATGTTGAGGACTTCGCTCTCGCTCTCCTCACGAATCAGGTCAACCATTTCGTCGATGGTCAAACGGCCAATCAGCTTGCCGCTCTTGTCGACCACCGGCGTGGAAATCAGGTCATAACGCTCGAAAGCCTGTGCGGCATCGTAGGCATCGTCTTCCGGGTGGAAGCTGACAGGGTCGTCAGCCATGACTTCGCCGACCTGCTTGTCCGGATCATTGACCAGCAGACGCTTGATCGGGAGCACGCCCTTGAGCACGCCGTCGTAATCGACCACAAACAGTTTGTCGGTATGGCTCGGCAGCTCCTTCAAGCGCCGCAGGTAACGCAATACGACTTCCAGGCTGACATCCTCGCGGATCGTCACCATCTCGAAGTCCATCAGCGCACCGACCTGCTCCTCGTCGTAGGAGAGCGCAGAACGGACACGCTCACGCTGCTGGACGTCCAGCGCTTCCATCAGTTCGTGAACGACATCGCGAGGCAGTTCGGGAGCCAGGTCTGCGAGTTCGTCGGCGTCCATCTCCTTGGCCGCCGCCAGCAACTCGTGATCATCCATGTCGGCGATCAGGGTTTCCCGGACGGAATCGGACACTTCAAGGAGGATATCGCCGTCGCGCTCTGCCTTGACCAGTTGCCAGACGGTCAGGCGCTCCTCAAGAGGCAATGCCTCGAGGATGTAAGCGACGTCCGCAGAGTGCAGATCATCGAGCTTGCGTTGCAGCTCGACAAGGTTCTGACGATGAACGAGGTTTTCTACGCGATCCTGATTTTGACCTTCCTGGCGGTGGATCAGGTCTTCGACCACACGCTGACGCTGCAACAGATCGACCACTTGGGCAAGGCGATCCTGCAAGCTTTCCTGCGTTTTTTTAACTTCTATTTCAGTCATAGGCGAACTCCACTCCCAGCAGCGGAGCACGCCGGGAGGATCAATCAGTTGATTCTTGATTGGTGAAACGAGCTATTGAGTAACTACTGGGTAAGTCCATGGAGGTATTCCACAAGCCCCGGCGGGGCTGACGGGCGCAATGATACACCGCTTTGGGCGGATCGCACGCGAGAAAATTCAGGCTAGAACAGGCGCTTGCGAGACAAACCTGAATGTTTTGCGAACAGACAGGGTTACGACGTTACATTCAGCGAAGAAAACACGCTCGCCCATGGGAAAGACCACCACTAGGATGGCCTGGCACGTCATGGAGGACTCGGCAATGCGTATCACGCCCCGCATTTTCTTATGGAGCAACCTGCTCTGCCTGCCACTTTACACAGAAGCCAATACTGTTCAGCGATGTGAAGACCCGTCCGGAAGAATCCTCTTTACCACTCTGGGCTGCCCGGCCGGGCAAAACAGTCAGCCGCAAGAAGCCTTCAATGCGCCTCCGGGAAGCATCACGCCCCTTCTTCCTGGCGCAGACAGGCGAAACAATAAAGCCAGCAAGGAAATCGTGGTGGTAGGCCAGCAAGACGATGGCTGCGGTAATCGACTGAGCGCAGCACAGCGCCGGCAAGCCGTTATCAATCAGCGTACACCGCCGGGCATGACAAAGCGCGACGTTGAAAGCCTGCTGGGCCGCCCGGACAAGATCACCAACCGCAACGGAGAACTGCGCTACACCTACCAACTGAAAAATGGTCGCAGCAACAATGTGACATTCGATGAGAACGGATGCGTGAAAGGAAAACGCTAGAAAGCAAAAAGCCCACATCTTTCGATGTGGGCTTTCTGATGTATGGTGCACTCGACAGGATTCGAACCTGTGACCGCTCGGTTCGTAGCCGAGTACT
>NZ_JBMDJL010000032.1:0-33740 GCF_057809175.1 Pseudomonas sp. FG43 | reverse complement strand
CTCCCACAAGAGCCTTGGCCGCGACAGTCAATCAATGGGAAAACAGCGAATTCCCCACCTTCCCGGCCATTTTCTCCGGCTTGATCAGGAACCGTGCCAGCGCTGGCAGCAGCCATAGTGCGCCGAACATGTTCCACAGCAGCATGAAGGTCAGCATCAGGCCCATGTCCGCCTGGAACTTGATCGCAGAGAAGATCCAGGTGCAGACCCCAATCGCCAGGCACAGGCCTGTGAACAGCACGGCCTTGCCTGTGGACTTGAGGGTTTCGTAATAGGCCTCCTGCAATGGCAAGCCTGCACGCAGGAAACTCTCCAGGCGGCTGTAGATGTAAATGCCGTAATCGACACCGATCCCCACACCCAGCGCCACCACCGGCAAGGTCGCGACCTTCACGCCGATGCCCATGAACGCCATCAGCGCATTACCCAGCACCGAGGTCAGTACCAGTGGCAGGACGATACACAGTGTCGCCGCCCAGGAACGGAAGGTGATCATGCACATGGCCGCGACACAGATATAAACCAGGATCAGGATGATCAGCTCGGACTGCTTGATCACTTCGTTGGTCGCCGCCTCGATCCCGGCATTACCGGCTGCCAGCAGGAATTGCAGGTCCGGCGTGTTGTTCTCCTTGGCAAAGTCCTGCACCGCATGCACGGCGCGGTCCAGGGTTTCGGCCTTGTGATCGTTGAGGAACACCAGCAGCGGTGCCAGGGAGCAATCGTTGTTATACAGGCCGTCGGCGCGGGCGATGGAGCTGTTGAGCACATCCTTGTTGCGCGACAGGGATTCCCATTTCAGGTTGCCCTCGTTCATGCCCTTGATGACCTGCTTGGAAACGGTCACCAGCGAAATGGCCGACTGCACGCCCTGCGTATTCTCCATCTTCCAGGCCAGCTCGTTGATGGCCGACATGGTCGGATAAGCCGAGCAGCCCTCACGCGGAGTCTTGACCATCACCACCAGCACGTCCGAACTGGTGGAGTAGTGGCTGATGATGAAATTGTTGTCCTGGTTGTAGCGCGAGTCGGGACGCAATTCGGGAGCACCCTGATCGAGGTCGCCGATCTTCAGGTTCTGGCTGTACCAGAGGCCACCACCAAAGGCCAGCAGCGCCAGAACCACAGAAACCGGTGCCACTTTCGGGCTGGCGAAGTTCGACAGCAGACGCCAGAACGGATGCTCGGACACCGCATCCTGCTTGCTGCGCACCACCGCTCTCTTGCTGATGCCGACATAGGAAATCGCCACCGGCAACAGGATCAGGTTGGTGAACACGATCACCGCCACACCAATGGAAGCGCCGATGGCCAGTTCGCGGATCACTCCGATATCGATGATCAGCAGGGTAATGAAGCCCACCGCATCGGCCAGAATCGCAATCATCCCCGGCAGGAACAACTGGCGGAAAGTGCGGCGCGCAGCGGTCAGGGCATTCTCTGCATCGCTGGATTGCAGCGCGATACCGTTGATCTTCTGCACGCCATGGGAAATGCCGATGGCGAAGATCAGGAACGGCACCAGCATCGAATACGGATCGATACCAAAGCCCACCACATGCATCAAGCCGAGCTGCCAGATCACGGCAATCAGCGTGGTGCTCAATACCGCGATGGTGCTGCGGATGCAGCGGGTGAACCAGATCAGCAGGACCAGGGTAATGACAAAGGCGACGCCGAAGAACATCACCACCATGAACAGGCCGTCGATCAGGTCACCGACCTTCTTGGCGAAGCCGACGATGTGAATCTTGATGTTCGGGTTCTGCGCCTGATATTTGTCGCGGATCTTTTCTTCGAGCTGATGGGAGAACTGCTGGTAATCCAGAGCGAGCAACTTGCCCTGATCCGCCGGGTCCGGGTAGGACTCCATCAACGGCACATCGATGATGCTGGACTTGAAGTCGTTGGCCACCAGCCGCCCTACCTGCCCGGACTTGAGCACGTTGTTGCGCAACTGATCGAGGCTCTTGTCCGAGCCGTCATAGCTCTGGGGGATGACTTCGCCACCGGCAAAGCCCTCTTCGGTCACTTCGGTCCAACGAACGCTGGGGCTCCACAGCGACTTGAGGCCCGAGCGGTCCACACCGGAGATGTAGAACACCTCGTCGTTGATCTCGCGCAGGGTTTCCATGTAGCCCTTGGAGAAGATGTCGCCATCCAGTGCTTCGACGGAAATGCGCACGGTATTGCCCAGGTTTGCCAGGTCATTGCGGTGCGCCATCATGTTCTGGATGAAAGGATGATCCAGCGGGATCATCTTCTCGAAACTGGTGGAGGGTCTGACCTGGAGAGCCTGCCAGAACAGAAAGATGCTGGTCAGCAGACACAGCAGGATCACCGTCGGGCGATTGTTGAAGATCAGGCGTTCAAGGAACGTCGCCTTGTCGCCTTTGTGCTGCTGTTCGTGATGAAGGTTGGTCATGCCTGAATGTCCCCGCCCTGAAGGTTCTTATTGTTGGGTCGTCTCGGCACCCGTAGGCGAGGCGACGCGCACGCCTCCCTGCCCTACCAGAATCAGATTGCCTCGGTCATTGCTGGTCACCCCCGCCAGTGAAATACGGTCGGGGCGATTGAAGATCTGAAACGTCTGGCCATCATCGGTACTGCGCATGACACTGCCGCCATTGCCCACCAGAACCAGCGAACCGTCGGCCAGCAGAGAAGCATTGGCCAGGCCAAACTCCAGCGGCCCACGGGCTGCATTCAAGGAGATGGTTTCCCAGGTGTCGCCAAAATCGGTGGAGCGAAACAGGTTGCCGCGCAGGCCATAGGCCAATAGCGTCGAGGGCTGAGCGGTGCCGATCACACCGAACAGCGAGCCTTGATAAGGACCTTCGAGCTTTTCCCAGCTCTGGCCGTCATCGCCGGAGCGAAACATGCTGCCCGCCTCGCCGACGATGAACAGGCCCGCATCCTTGACCTGAGCAATGCCGTTGAGGTGGAACTGGTCTTCGTTATCGAGCCGGTCGCTGACATCTTCCCAGTGCTTGCCGCCATCGGTGGTGGTCAACAATGCGCCATAGGCCCCCACTGCAAAACCGTGGTCCAGGTCCTTGAACCAGACATCCAGCAGAGGTGCCTCACGCTTGAGGTCCTCGAACTGCTTGTTCCAGGTCTTGCCACCATCGCTGCTGGCAAGCACCTGAGCATCATGGCCGACAGCCCAGCCGTGCTGTTCATCAACGAAGTACACCGCCGTCAGCAATTGGCGGGTCGGCACTTTGGCCTGGACCCAGCTCTTGCCCTGATCGTCGGAATAGAGAATATGGCCGTGATCGCCAACCACCACCAGCCGCGCCCCGGCATGGGCCACATCCAGCAACAGGCCACGAGCGGCCTTGGCGGATTCGATGGAATAGACAGCGTCTGCGGAGGGTTTTGCAGGATCGGAAGCGGCTTGTGAAACAGTCGCCGATGCCAGAAGCGCAATGCAAAGCGCCAGGGACATGCCCGCGGATGATCGGGTGCGCCGGATGAATGGCTCACTCATGGACTTCTCCCGTTATTGTTATCAGGTGTTTTCTGTGGGCCAGAACGCTCTAGCCTTACCCTTTTGGAAGCAGTCACATCCTAGTCGGCTTTTCAAATCCGTGACAATCGGCAAGTCGTTATGTTTTGTTAAGAGCCGGTGGGGCATCAATCAATCACGACATGAGGCAAGAACCGGCTGCTGTCCTTGGTGATCAGGCTCTCGTCTTCGCGGATACCGATCCCCGATGCCAGGTCGCCGATCACCCAGGAGCCGATCAGGGTGTAGCTCTCGTCGAATTTCGGCAGTGGCGAATAGGCTTGCAGGATGTAGGGCGCATCGGTGTACGGCCCGTCGACGGCAATGACCTGATCGCCCGGTGTGCGCATCTCGATATTGGCCCCCTCGCGGGAAAAATACGGCTTGCGCACCCAGCCTTTAGGGACAGGCTTTTCGGGGTTGCGGTCGATATGGGCAGGCAGCAGATTCGGATGGCCTTCGTTGAACTGCCAGAGCAAAGGCAATATGCCCTTGTTGCTCAGGATCGATTTCCAGGCAGGCTCGACGAACTGGGTGCCGCTGGCCGCCACATGCTGGCCGAACGGCTCGTGGAAGATATGCTCCCAGGCATGCAGCTTGAACAGCCGCTCGATCCAGCGCCCTTCCATGTCCACAAAACGACCATCGGCCGTGAGCCCGATATCTTCGATATCGATATGCCGCGCATCGATACCGACATGGGCCGCCATGCGGCGCAGAAAATCCGTGGTGCCCCGATCCTCGACCGAGCCGGACATCGACGAAAAGTAGAACGGGCTGGTGCGCGGAAACTCGGCAAAGGCCCGTACAACATCCTCCGCAATGGAGTTGAACTGAGTGGCATGAGCGGGCAGCACGCCCCGCTCCATCTGCTCTTCGAGCCAGAGCAACTGAAATGCGCCGGCTTCCATCAGGCTGGTGGGCGTATCGGCATTGATTTCATACATCTTCGCCGGGCCGGTGCCGTCGTAGGCAAAGTCGAAACGCCCGTACAGATGCGGATGACCTTGCTTCCATGAGCTGCGGATCAGGTCGAAGAACGCTTCGGGAATCGCCAGTTGCCCCAGCAGTTCTTCGCTGTCCACGATCCGCGACACAGCATCCAGGCACATCTGGTGAAGCTCCTGGGTCGGCGCTTCAAGATCGCGGGTGATCTGCTGCTCGGTGAACAGGTAATACCCGCGCTCATCCCAATAGCGTTCGCCATCGATAGTGTGAAAGTTGAACCCCTCACGCTCTGCGGTGCTTCGCCAGTCCGGGCGTTCCTGGACGCTGATCTTTTTCATCGGGGCAATCCCTTAACCGCCAAAACTGAAACTGCTGCTCTTGCTGCCCCAACCGCTGCGCGCCGTAGCCTCACTGCCAAAACCGCCACGAGAGATAGTCGAGGATACCGAGGACTTTGAGATGGTCGAAGAGACCGTGGATCTTGGAGTGCTCTCCAGGCTTCGTCCCAGCGTACTGCGGCTGTAAGTCCTTGCCGGGCTGGTACGGGCCTGAGTCGAGCCGCCAAAGGTCTTGCCGCGATCGATCTGCGCAGGCAATGACGACATGTAGAAACTGCCACGGTCGTCACGCGCCTGATACACGGGCTGCGAATAGTAGCGGTTACTGCCAAAACCGCTGCTGAGCAGGTTACCGATCAGCAAGCCTGTGAGCAGACCTTCGCTGCCACCGGGGTTGGCCTGGGCGACTTCCTGATGCACCCTGGCGAGGGTGTCTTTCGGCACATTTCCGGAGAATGCCAGCTCGAACCCGCCCATCTTGGGCATGTATTTGCCTTCGGACGTTATCTGGCAATAATCCGGAATGAAGTCAGTTTCACAGGAAGCCTTGTCATCATAAACCGGAGCAATGCTGCGGTGATCCGACAGGGCCTGCATGTAGGCGTCGGAACACACATCCACAGGCACCTTGGAATCGACACAGGCCTGGACCGAGCTGAAATTGGTCTGCGCGGTGAATTCCGGTACGTCTTCAGCCTGGCTGCACGCCGACATGGCAAGAGGAAGCGTACTGGCGAGCACAAGTTTTGTGGTACTGCGTCTCATCGTGAGTCTCCTTGACCGTAGCCGCTGTCAGACCGAAGGGGTCATGCAGGCCGCGTTGAGCAGACCGACGCTGATCGCGACACTGGCCGAGTAGATCGCCGCCGCCGTCTCGCCTCTGGCAATACGCGCCGAAAGGCCCTTGAGTACCAGACTGGTAACCCCGAACGCCAGCAGTTGCACCACCGCCGCGATCACCACCCAGACGATCACGTCCAGAATGCCGACGCTGTAGGTGATGATATTGCTGGCCGGCAGCGCAAAACCGATCAGCGAGCCGCCCAGCGCAAGGGCTGCCGCGACATTGTTCTCGCGGATCAGGGCAAATTCCTTGTGCGGCGTGACGCGGCTGTAGATGAACTGGAACAGGGCGAACAGAATCGCCGCCACCACGATGTACATGATGAAACCAAACACGGCTGTGGCGTTGAGCGACATACGCAGCGCGTCGATCATGAGGATTTCCTTGTCATAGAACGTTGATATCAGTGGATTGCAGCGTTACACCAACCGCCGTTGTCAGGGTGATGACACCCTCTTCGTCTTCTTCTACCGAAAACAGCAGAAATTCCCGCCGGTTGATCAAGCCCGTTTCGCGGGCGTACAGCATGCTCAGGTGCTTGATGCGATAGCCGCCGTCAGGGCTGGACACATCTTCGTCCATGGGCGTCAGTTCGGTCTGTCCGGTTTCGGTTCCCCACTGGCGCTCGAACACTTCGCCGTCGTGCTCATAGGTCGGCAGGCCGATCTTCGAGGACGGGCCGGTCAGACGCAGCAATTCATCCTTGCTGGCAATAGGCGAGGCACTGTAATAGCCGAACAGAATGATGTCCTGGACGTCTTCAGGATTGCGGCCGTTGCTGACCACTTGCAGGAAGTAATCTTCGTTATCCAGATAGAAACGATGGATGAACATCGACTGGCCCAGATCGATACGGCCCACGGCCCAGACCTTTTCATCGCCCGGCACAACCACTTCGGAGTGGCCGTCGAGCAGCATTTTCAGCGAAGAATCCAGGCACAGCATGCGCCCTGAAGCCAGACCAAACGGGCTGCTCGGCCCGCTGGCGTTACCGGACGCCTTGGGTGCCTCCAGCCCCATGACACGTTTGAACCAACTCATAGCGCATCCTCTTGCAGTCGACTGGAAGCGATGTAGAAAATTTCCCCGCCGCGAATGATCACGTCATTGGCAGGATTGATCTCGAACTGCCCATTGGCAGACGTGCGATAACCGATCAGCGTGGCATTGAACTCCTGACGCAGGCGCACATACAGCTCGCCGCAAGAGGAAGTGAAATCAGCGGGCAGCACATGCCGGAATTGCGTCGCGCCCTGACCGATGCACAAAAGTTCGTTGATAACACTGCTGGAGCCTGGGTCCTGGGAGGAGCGGACCAGCATTTCAATAGCCATGTTCGACGTGCATTCCAGCTCGGGCGCATAGGTTCTGGCCAGTGCCGCCCGTTCGGAATTATTGAAGTGGGCCACGACATGGCCAGAGGGTCCCAGGCTCTTGAGCGTCAGCACGATGGCCAGGGTCAGGCTGTCAGACTGGGTATGCACCAGAATCCGCTGGGCACCGATGACGCCTGCCCGGATCAACAGTGCAGGCGAATCCAGCGAGTCGCCCTTGATGAAAGATGCCCGGCCCGGCATGGGGTTTTCCGCGATGATCGAGTCGCAGATCACCAGCCCGCCGCCACTGGTCGAGGCGTCCTGATCGAGCAGTTCGACAATGCGTTCGCTGGACTCGCCATCCCAGCCCACAAGAACCGTATGGCCCTTGAGTGCAGAGCAATCGCCCTGTCCCTTCATGTTTCGTCTCCAGATATCGCCGACCGAAGTCGAAGCCTTGCCGATCACGGCGGTCAGCAAGGCGATACCGCCCAGCATGATCCAGGTGGTAGTGATGACCTTGCCCCAGCCGGATTTGGGCGACAGATCGCCATAACCGACAGTGGTGGCAGTGGTCAGGTAGAAATAGGTGAAATCAGCGCCCTGGAGCAGATGCTCCTCATTGGCCAACGTCAACAGCAACCATGAAACGGCGTAATGCACGACCAGCAACATACCGATGCCAGCCCAGCCGAACCGGTCGAAGAACACCGATGCGTGACGCCGAAGCAACAGAAACAGGGTCATCCGTTCAAATCCTTGAGTCAGCGTTCACTTCCATACAGCCACGGCAAAGGCATGGGATGACCTTTGTCGACCATCCCTTCCAGACGACTTACTGGGCCGGTGTCTGGTTGCGGGCTTTCAGGCGCGCCAACACATCTTCGGCACCGCCATTCTTCGCACCGATACCAGCGTCTTGCAGGCGGCGCTCGAGGTCGCTGCCATTGGACTGGCTGGCCAGTTCTTCAGCCGCTTCCAGCTTGGCGTCCTGTTCATCCTGACGCTGTTTCAGACGCGCCAGAGAACTCACCGCATTTTCCACAGCGCCGCTGGCGCCGCCGGTAGCCGTGGCTGTCGCGACCCGCGCCTTTTGCACGGTTTCACGCGCCTTGGCCATCTCGACCTGCTGCTTGAGGCCCTTGATCCGCGACTCGGCCTTGAGCACCTGATCCTGCAACAGGTTGACCTGCTTGTTGAACTGATCGGCCAGCTCCTGCTCCTGATCGCGCAGGGCTTCGATCTCCGCGATTTTTGCGGCGCATTCCACAGCCAGGCCTTCTTCACCCTTGTTCAACGCCTGCAGAGCGCGGCCTTCCCAGTTGGCAATGCTGGTGGCGTGCTCTTCAAGACGCTGAGCGGACAGCTTGTGCTTGGCCTTGATGGTGATCAGACCGTCGCGGGCCTTGACCAGCGCGCTCTCGGCGTCGCGGATTTCCTGGTCCAGAATACGGATGGCATTGGCATCGACAATCGACTCGCCCACTTCAGAGGCACCGCCACGAACGGCAGTCACCAGTTTTTTCCAGATACTTGTGGTCATGAATTCTCTCCTCCTGACAGGGCTATTCAGCGGATGAAATGATCGTCAAAAGCTTCGGCCGCACGGATCACGTTGTCCGCAAGGGTGAAGATTTCCTGAACGATTACCGTCAGGGACGATGCGGCGCTCAATGCGCCAAACAGGCAGTAGACTTCCTGGTCGTCGGCCAGGGTCTCGATACCGACCGATGACAGCGGAAACAGGTCACGGCTACGCAGGACGACATTGTTGAAGGCGGCCACGTCCTTGATGCTGCTGACTTCGATCAAAGTGGCATCGGCCAGGACCTGATCGCCCGCCACCGCGATGTAGATCGGCAGGTCGCCATAGCCTTTCATGGTCAGACGGATACCGGCCTCGGCACCTTCGGTCACGGCCAGCTCAATTTCCCCTTGAGTGACCAGATCCAGTTCGGCCAGAGACTTCTGCAGGGAGCTGATGGTCCAGTTGGTGTTCTCGGTCATGAAATCCTCCAATTTGATTCTCTCGCCCAGAAAGGGCTGCCTTAGCGCTTTTTCGATGCCGCGCAACGCATCGACGTTTTCGGGGCGGATCCAGAACTCACGCTTGACCAGACCCGCTTCCTTGAGTCGCAGACGCATTTCACGCATGTAATCGGTGGAACTCTTTGACACCTTGGCCGGGAGAGTTGAACTGTCGCCTTTGGCTTTACGAGGCATTGGCGTCCCCCTGTAATTTTAATGCCGATCAGTTAAGGCATATGTCACTTGTGGGAGGGGCCTTGGCCGCGACGACTTGCTTACAGGCAATACATTTTCAGCGCCTGAAAGCTGGTTGTCGCGGCCAAGGCCCCTCCCACGGACTGTGACCTTGCCACCTGTTTTTTGAAATCAGCCTATTAACTGATCAACACTATCCTGTAATTTCACCTTGGATCAGGTGCGCAACGTAGCAGATGCCATCAAGGATGGATACGTATCACATGTGATATTTTTTCAGGCCTGAAACGGCACGATTCCAAACGTGAAAAAGGCGCTGTCCGCAACCGCGAACAGCACCTTTTTCAAGAGTGCGAATGACGCACTCAATGCCGCATCAAGCCTTACACCGCCAGACTTTTGCTCACCACCTCGAACACGTCGGCCGACAGCTCGCCAGAGCTGCGGATACGCTCCAGTTCGGCCTTCATCAACGCCTGACGGGCGCTGTCGTACTTGCGCCAGCGGGTCAACGGCGCCAGTTGGCGAGAGGCGATCTGCGGGTTGAAGCCGTTGAGCTCGATCACCAGATCCGCCAGGAAGCGATAGCCGGAGCCATCCGCTGCATGGAAGTTGATCAGGTTCTGGCCAGCGAAAGCACCGATCAGGGCGCGGACCTTGTTCGGGTTCTTGATGTTGAACGCCGGATGCTGCATCAGCTCCTTGACCCGTTGCAGGCCACCCGGCTGGGTGCTGCCCGCCTGGACGCTGAACCACTGATCCATGACCAGCGGGTTGCCTTTGAAGTTTTCGGCAAAAACGGCCAATGCCTTGGCGCGCTCTTCAGTGAACGGCGAATTGACCAGCACGGCCAGCGCTGTCAGGCGTTCGGTCATGTTATCGGAGGCATCGAACTGCTCGATGGCCGCCTCAAGAACCTGTGGCTTGGCGCTGAGCATCAGGTACGACAGCGCAATGTTCTGCAGGCTGCGGCGGGCGAAATGCTCGGCTTCGGCAATGTAAGGCGTGGTTTTCGACAGGCTGCGATTGGCCTGATAACGCGCCCACAGCGCATCGAACAAGCTGTCGGCAATCTGCTGACGCGCAAACTCGCGGGCCGCGTGAATGGCATCGACATCCGCCACTTCGCTGATTTCAGTGAGGTACGCCTCACCCGGCAGCGACAGCATTTCCGCGACCATGGCCTGATCCAGTTGTTCATCTGCCAGCACAGTGCCCAATGCTGTTACCAGACGCTGATCCATGACCAATGGCTGACCTTGCTGATGCTGGGCAATCAACTCCTGCAACACTTGAACAGACAACTGCTGACCTGCATCCCAGCGATTGAAGCCATCGCTGTCGTGCTGCATCAGGAACATTAACTGGTCGCGGTCATAGGGGAAGCTGAGTTTGACCGGAGCCGAGAAACCACGCAGCAGCGACGGCAGCGGCTTTTCAGCGATATCGACAAAGGTGAACGTCTGCTCGGCCTCGGTCACCGACAGCACGCGGGAAGTCCCGCTGGCCGCTGCTTCACCGGACAGACGCAGCGCGACCTCGCCACCCTGCTTGTCCAGCAAGCCCAGCGCAACCGGAATCACGAACGGCTGCTTTTCCTGTTTGTCCGGCGTCTGCGGGCAGCTCTGACGGAAGGTCAGGCTGTAGGTGCGCGCAGAACTGTCGTAGGACTCGCTGACCGCCAGACGCGGCGTACCGGCCTGGCTGTACCAGCGCTTGAACTGAGTCAGGTCCACGCCATTGGCGTCTTCCATGGCCTTGATGAAATCGTCACAGGTCACGGCCTGCCCGTCGTGGCGCTCGAAGTACAGATCGCTGCCCTTGCGGAAGCCTTCGGCGCCCAGCAGGGTGTGGATCATGCCAACGACTTCGGAGCCCTTTTCATAGACAGTCAGGGTGTAGAAGTTGGAAATCTCGATAAAGCTGTCCGGGCGCACGGCATGGGCCATGGGGCCGGCATCTTCGGCAAACTGGTGAGTGCGCAGGTAAGCGACGTCCTGAATGCGCTTGACCGTGGCCGAGTTCATGTCCGCCGAGAAGCCGGAGTCGCGGAACACCGTGAAACCTTCCTTGAGCGACAGCTGGAACCAGTCACGGCAGGTCACGCGGTTGCCCGACCAGTTGTGGAAATACTCGTGGGCCACAATCGCTTCGACACGCTGGTGAGCGGCGTCGGTGGCGGTTTCGGCACGGGCCAGCACGGCACTGGAGTTGAAGATGTTGAGGCCCTTGTTCTCCATCGCGCCCATGTTGAAGTCGTTGACGGCCACGATCATGAAGATATCCAGGTCGTATTCGCGACCGTAGGTTTCTTCGTCCCAGCGCATGGATTTCTTCAGGCTGTCCATGGCGTGCTGGCACTTGTCGATGTTTTCCGGCTCGACATAGATGCGCAGGGTCACGACACGCTCGCTCATGGTGGTGAACGTGTCTTCGACACACCACAGATCACCGGCCACCAGCGCGAACAGGTAAGCCGGTTTCATGAACGGGTCTTCCCAGGTCGCCCAGTGCCGACCGTCGTCTTCCTGGCCACTGGCAATCGGGTTGCCATTGGAGAGCAGTACCGGGAAATCATGCTTGTCGGCGCTCAGGGTCGTGGTGAACTTGCTCATCACGTCCGGGCGGTCGAGGTAATAGGTGATCTTGCGGAAGCCTTCGGCCTCGCACTGGGTACAGAACATGCCGCTGGACTTGTACAGGCCTTCCAGTGCGGTATTGGTTTCCGGGTGGATGCGCACAGTGCTGTCGACCGTGAAACGCTCGGCCTTGGGGTGCAGCGTCAGATGGTCCGGCGTCAGTTGATAATCACCTGCGCTCAGCTCGACATCATCCAGTTGCAGCGACACAAGCTCCAGAAGCTGGCCATCCAGCACCAGCGGCGGCAGGCCTGCGCCACGCTCGGGATTACGACGCATGACCAGTTGCGCATGCACCAGAGAGTGGTCGTCGAACAACTCGAATGTCAGGTGCGTTTCGTCAATCAGATAGTCAGGCGCCTGATAATCCTTCAGGTAAATCATTTTCGGTTGCTCAGTACGCATACTGGAATCCTTTACTGATGCACGGCCAGTTGATAGGCCGTGTACTTGCGAATATTGATCACGCCGGTATCGAAAATCAGGTATTGGCCCTTGATCCCCAGCAGCGTGCCCTCGGCAATCGGGTTCTTGTCCAGGTTGAAACTGACAATCTTGGTCGGATACGCCTCGACCGGATAACGAAACTCTACAGGCTCGGCATCATGCAGCAACTGGATGGCCTGCAGGCCGAACCGGCCTTGCAACTCCTGTAATCCGGCAGCGCAAGTGTCGAACAGTTCCTGACGGATGGCCTTGAGATCCACCGGCTGGGCATCGCCCTTGAGCAAGGCGCGCCAGTTGGTACGGTCGGCGACCTGACTGCGCAGCAGGTCTTCGACGAAACCGGACTGCTGCCGGGTCGCCACACGCAAAATAGGCAAGGCCTGGCTCGCGCCCTGGTCCAGCCAGCGGGTCGGCAACTGGGTGGCCCGGGTGATACCGACCTTCACGCCCGATGAGTTGGCGAGATAGACGATATGGTCGGTCATGCAGAACTGCTCGCCCCAGGACGGGTCCCGGCAAGTGCCGTGCTCGTGATGGCACTTCTCCGGGCTCATGATGCACACATCACACTGGGCCAGCTTGAGCATGCACGGGTAGCAATAACCCTGGCTGTAGCTGGATTTGGTCTTGCGACCGCAATGGCTGCAATGGATGGCGCCCAGATATTCCAGGCGTATCGTCTTGCCGATCAGCGGGTTGACGGGGATTTCTGCATCGCCCAGCCGAAAGCTGTATTGCACGAAGGGCGCCGCATCCTGGCGCGCCGACATTTTGTTGACTGCTCCGCGACCAAGCTCGATCAATGGATGGCATCCGACTTGAACAGGATATTGGCCACCGGCTCGGATTTGGACGCACATTCCTGCGGGCCCATGTAACCGATGCGCTGGTCTTCCGGCAGGTTCTGCGCTTCCCAGGCGATCAACGCCTGCAAGGACAGCTCGCGCTGCTCCTGGGTCAGCTTGCGGCCATCGGACCACTTACCGATTTCCACAGCCAGCTTCAGGCTCTCGTAGATATCGGGGGTGATGTTTTCAATCATTTCAGCAAAAGAGGACATTCTGTACTCCAGAAAATAGGGGGCAATTCCAGGCTCTGTACGAAAAGTCGGCGAGCGAAGGTCAGGCAAGGCAAAAACAGGCGAGGAAGCGGAGTTTACGTGTTGTAAATGAGCATTCCGAGCCTGTTTTTAACGCAGCATCACCGAGCGCAGCCACTTTTCGTACAGAGCCTAGGCTCTGCGGCGGGCAATGGCACCCCCCACAAGGCCGGTAACACAACCAATAATCAGACCACCGACATGAGCGCCGTTGGCGATATCGCCAAAACCCAGCAGGCTCACCAGCCCGGACAGACACAACACCAGCCAGACCAGCATCATGATCAGCACGCCACGTGGCATGCGGTAGATCGGGTTGGGCGCCAGCCACTGGAAAATCCAGCAATGGCCCAGCAACCCGTAAAGAACTCCCGATAACCCGCCAAACAGGCTCGGGCCACCGAATGCATATTGGACCGAGTTGGAAAACGCGGCGAACAGCAGCGTCAGGCCCAGCAGATGCCAGCGCCCCTGACGCAGCTCGATGCGCCGCCCAAGCTCCCAGTACCACAGGCCGTTCATGGACAGATGCAGAATTCCGAAGTGGATCAGCATCGGGGTGAAGATACGCCACCACTCCCCTGCCGCCAGGCTGTCGGCAAGAGGCACGAACATCGCGTATTCATCCTGGACCCGAAAGTCCAGAAACGTCAGCCAGCGCACGGTATCGAGGTCATCCCCCAACAAGGTGAGCCCGGCAACGACCAGGGTCGCCAGCAGCACCAGTGCGGTCATCGGGCTGTTGCGCAACTGCTGAGCGAAGCCTGGACGTTTCACTTTGGTCACTGCGGCTCCAGGCGGTAACTCATAAGTGTCGTCACCCTCCGGAAAGCGTGCGTACAAATTGCGCACTTCTTCGGCCAGTTGCCCTACATCCGGTACCCAGAGCACTTGCTCACCCGCCTCCTCGCTGACCCGATGAGGAACGCCCAGACGCTGAAGCAAGCTGATGAAGCCTGTCAGATCGGTGCTCAGGGGCAAGCGCAGAACGGCAACGGGGTTCATTGTGAAACCTCGGGACGCTGCACATCGACCCAGACGAATTTACCCGGATCGATCTGTGTTTCCTGATCCAGCCGATACGCGACCAGCTTGCCGTAGAGCACAGCGCTGTAATCCAGGCAGGCCAGGTTCGGGCGAATCGGTGCAGGTATGCCGCTACGCCAGTAATGGCCGACGAACAGCAATGGCTCGTCGATGCCATAGCGCAACAGGGCGTTCTTTTCCGAAGTGGACAGCGGCGTCTTGGCCACGCCTTCGGGCAAGGCGTCGGGCTGGAACACCACATCGCCGTAGGTCTGTGGGTCGTCTTCCCAGAATTTGGTGCGGAAGAAAGCGCGGGACAGGCCATCGCCGCCGGTCAGGGTCAAGCCATGGGGCAGGCGCATGTCAGTGCCGCGCAACAGACGGTTGAAAACGCCACTGGCAAAACTGCCGGGCACCGCCGAAGCCTGGACGAAATGCTTGTCGATGCAGCCATTGCCGTGCAAGCCACGCAGGGGCTCGATCAGGCTTGGGTCCCAGCAGGCGTGAACCACGCGGAAACGGCCTGCATCGATGTACAGCGGCAGCTCGTAGAACCATTGGACAAACTCGCTCCACTCCGCCGGATACTGCTCGAACTGCGCAAGCGTCTCGCCGATAAGCCGCGCATGACGCGGCGTATGTTCGCGCACGAAACGCTGACTGCCTTCGGGCAAGGCCGGTGTCACCCAGCCCAGCGCATTGAACTCATGGTTGCCCATGATGCAATAGGCCTGACCCGCCTGGACCATGTCGCGCACGATATGCAGCGCCTCGCGGATCCGGGGGCCTCGGTCAATGATATCGCCCAGGAAAATCACCCTGCGTTCAGGATGACGCCAGACGCCCGCCTGAAAACGGTAACCGAGCAACTCCAGCAAGTGCTCAAGCGTATGAGCACAACCGTGCACGTCACCGATCAGATCGTAGCCACGCGCAGGATCGAGCATCAGTCGCCTCCGACGCCGAGTCTGCTGCCCCAGCCGAGCTTGGTGCGGCAGACTTCGTAATAGTTATGATCCAGCGGGTGAATCAGGCGCAGTTTCTGGGATTTCTTGCTGACGGTAATGGTATCGCCCGGTGCGCAAGTGAAATGGTTCTGCCCATCACAGGACACCTGGGGATAGATGGTCATGTCCTTGGACACCACGATTTTCAGCTCGCTGTTGCCGTCGACCACTATCGGGCGGCCAGAAAGCGTGTGCGGATACATGGGCACGATAACGATGGCATCGAGCTTGGGATGCATGATCGGCCCACCTGCCGACAGCGCGTAGGCAGTCGAACCGGTAGGCGTGGCGATGATCAGGCCGTCGGCCTTCTGGCTACAGACGAACTGGCCATCGATATAGATCTCGAACTCGATCATCCGCGTGGACTTGCCGGGGTGCAGCACCACATCGTTGAGTGCATCGCCCTGGCCAATGGCCTCACCATGACGGCGAACTTCGGCCTGAAGCAGGAAGCGGTTTTCCACCAGATAGTGTCCATCCAGAACTTCAGCGACTTTCACTTCCAGTTCGTCAGGACGGATATCGGTCAGAAAACCCAGGTTGCCACGGTTGATGCCCAATACCGGAACGTTGTGCTTGGCCAACGCCCGCGCCGCGCCCAGCAGACTGCCGTCGCCGCCCACCACAATGACCATGTCGCACACTTCGCCGAGCATCTTGCGCGACGAGGTCTGCAGACCGTGGCCGGGCAGTACTTCAGCGATGGTGTCTTCCAGAATGACGTGCAGATGCCGGTCCAACAGGAATCTCTTGAGTCGGCGAACGGTATCGAGCACCTGAACACTGCCCAGACGACCGATGATGCCGATATTGCGAAATTGCTCCATGGGGCTCCTGCTGCGGGTTCGATACGGCCTTGAAAGAAACGGATTATGGGCGAAAGGGCCGGTTAGCGGCAATGTATGCACAACCCCGTAGGAGCGAATTCATTCGCGAAGGAAGCCCAGGCGACGCATCGCCTGTGAATGTACACGGTTCTTCGCGAGTGAATTCGCTCCTACGGGGGGATGGGGGCTATCCTCGGTACATGACTCTATTTCCCGACCTGATCGACCTCCCCCGCCAGTTGCGCCACCCAGAGGTGCGCGACCTGGCCTGGGTCATCCTCGCGCCGCCCATGCTCGATGCAACGCCATGGCCGCAACGTCATCCATTGACCGGCAGCGACTGGGTACAGCACCCCGATCAACTGGCAGACTTCCTGTATCAACTGGATCGGGACAGTTCCCCGCTGGAACACTGGCTGTCGCTCAGCGCCACACGCAGGCTGGGGCTTTACTACGAACGGCTCTGGCAGTTCGCGGTGCATCATGCGCCGGGAGTCGAGATCATCGCCGCCAACCTGCCGATTCGTCTGGAAGGCCACACCCTGGGCGAACTGGACATGCTGCTGCGGGATCGTGATGGCGTGCATCACGTGGAACTGGCCATCAAACTCTATCTCGGGCCGCAGGACGGCGATGGCAGTGACACGGCGCAATGGCTGGGGCCTGGATGCCATGACCGGCTGGACCGCAAGCTTACACACCTGAGCCAGCATCAACTGCCGATGTCCTCACGCCCGGAAAGCCGGGCGACGCTGTCGGCGCTGGGAATCGAGGCCTTCACGGCCGAGTTATGGCTGGGTGGCTATCTGCTCTATCCCTGGCCGGGACAGGCCCGATCACCGGCAGGTGCCCATAGCCAGCACCTCAAAGGGCTCTGGCTGCATCAACGGGATTGGGAAGAATTCATCGCACAAAGCCCGACGGGGCGCTGGCAGCCTTTGCCACGTCACGCCTGGCTGGCACCCGCTCATTACGCCCAAGCCTGGAGCCATGAGCAATTGCAGGACTGGCTGACACAGCTCGACCCACTGGCTCCGGCGCAACTGCTGGTACGCCTGAATCAGAACCCGCAGGGGGAATGGGAAGAAGCAGAGCGTCTGTTTCTGGTGTCGGACATGTGGCCCAATCTGGCCGACACCAGTAACACACTCAGCTCGGAAGCTGTCTCGATACCACCCGCCTGATCACTTGGTCTTCGGCAGCAAGATGGTCAGGATGCCGAGCAACGGCAGGTACGAGCACAGGTTGTAGACATACAGAATGCCGTGGCTATCGGCCAGATAACCGAGCAACGCCGCACCGATCCCGCCAAAGCCGAACATCAGGCCGAAGAAGATACCGGCAATCATGCCCACGTTGCCCGGCACCAGTTCCTGGGCATACACCACAATGGCCGAAAACGCCGACGCCAGAATGAAGCCGATAATGACGCTCAGCACGCTGGTCCAGAACAGATCGGCATAGGGCAGCGCCAGGGTGAAAGGCGCCGCGCCGAGAATCGAAAACCAGATCACTTTCTTGCGGCCGATCTTGTCGCCAATCGGGCCGCCAAAGAACGTGCCCGCCGCCACCGCGCCCAGAAACAGGAACAGGTGCAACTGCGAACTGGCCACCGACAGGTCGAACTTCTCGATCAGGTAGAACGTGAAGTAGCTGGTGAGGCTGGTCATGTAGAAGAACTTGGAGAAGACCAGAAACGCCAATATGCCCAGCGACAGAATCACCCGCTTTCTCGACAGGCCATGGGTCGCCGCCTGCCCGGCCTTGAGCTTGAACAGGTTCAGGTGTGCCCGATACCAACGGCTGATGGCGTACAGCAAGCCCAGGGAAAACAGGGCAAACAAGCCGATCCAGGCCACATTGCCCTGGCCGAAAGGAATGATGATCGCAGCCGCCAGCAACGGACCGAATGCCGAGCCAGTATTGCCACCGACCTGGAAGGTCGATTGCGCCAGACCAAAACGCCCGCCCGAAGCCAGCCGTGCAATACGCGAGGCTTCAGGGTGAAAGGTCGAAGAGCCGATGCCGATAAGCGCCGAGGCCACCAGAATCAATGGGAAACTGCCCACCATCGACAGCATAACAATGCCGATCAGGGTACAGATCGAACCCAGAGGCAGGACCAGCGGATTGGGATGCCGGTCGGTGTAATAACCGACCCAGGGCTGCAACAACGAAGCCGTGATCTGGAAGGTCAGGGTAATCAGCCCGATCTGGGTGAAACTCAAATCGTAACTGGCCTTGAGCATCGGATAGATCGACGGCAGCACAGCCTGGATCAGGTCGTTGATCAAATGCGCCAGGGCGACCGCGCCGATAATACGCATCACTAATGGGCTGGTCTGAGGAGTCGTCGAAGCCGCGGGAGAACCGGGCTGAGCGCTGATCGCCATGCATTTCATCCGTAAAAATGGTTTTGGAGTGCCCCGATTCTGATATTACAAAATGTGTCATATCGAAGCAGGGTCGCCAATGTGCCATTTTTCAGGGCGCCCGTGCCATTTTTTATTGCATGTTTGCGATGGGTTTAATGAACTCAGGACGGGAGCGAATTCATTCGTGAACCAGGTCCCACCTCTCCACGCTCTGCCACATCATGCAATGAAATCTTCGAGGTTTCCGGCAACGCCAGACCACCCGCCAGTGCCAGAGCCGCTACGGCAATCAGATAAAAGGCCGGCGACAAGTTACTGCCGGTAGTGCTGATCAACCAGGTTGCTACCAGCGGCGCAGTGCCACCGAACAGGGTGTAGGCCATGTTGTAGGTGATGGCCGATGCCGTGTAACGGGTGCGGGTCGGGAAGGTTTCCGAGAGCAGCGCTGCCGTGACAACGCCGCACAACACCGCGCCGATGGCCAACAGCATCACTCCGAAAATCGAAGCCGCGAACGATCCCGAACTGGCCATCAGGAAAGACGGAAACACCACCAGCATCAGCAATACGCAGGCCGTGACCACGGTGGCGCGTCGTCCGACCCGATCGGAATAAGCACCGGCCAGCGGGCAGATCGCAGCGGCAAACAACAAGGCGATCAACGACACCAGCAACGCCGTGGCCCGACTCAAGCCACCCGCCACTTGCAGGTAAGTGGCGAAGTAAGTGGTGAACATGTAGAACGACAGCGCCGTCAGGGAAATGAAAGCCCCCAGACAGCAGATGGCCGCGCCATGGTTGCGCAGGGTTTCCTTGAGTGGCGAATGGGCCACGTCATGCTCTTCGGTCACGGCCTGAAAAGCCGGCGTTTCGTCCAGCCTCCAGCGCAGATACAGACCGACCAGCCCCAGCGGCGCAGCAATCAGAAATGGCAGACGCCAGCCCCAACTGCCCATGGTTTCTGCCGACAAGGCCGCCTCCAGCGCATAAGCCACCACTGCAGCAGCAGCGAAGGCCGAGAACGTCGAGACCGGCAGGAAACTGCCATACCAGGCGCGCTGGTCTTTCGGCGCATGCTCCATCAGGTAGGCGCAGGCCCCGGCATACTCACCACCCGCCGAAAAACCCTGAGCACAGCGAATGATGGTCAGCAGAATCGGAGCAGTCACGCCAATGGCTGCATATGTGGGCAACAGGCCGATCAGGGTCGTGGCGCCCGCCATCAACAGGATGGTGATGGCCAGCGTGCGCTTGCGACCGATCCTGTCACCCAGCATGCCAAAGAAAATCCCGCCCAGAGGCCGGAAGGCAAAGGCAACGGCAAAGACCGCAAAGGTTTTCAGCAGTGCGGCACTGGTGTCGGTGCTGGGGAAGAATTGCAAAGCGATGGTGGTCGCCAGAAAGCCATAGACCGCAAAGTCGAACCATTCGACAAAGTTACCGATGGCGGCTGCCACGATGACTTTTCTCAAAGTAGCAGGATCGACCTGCTCTACGACGGTAGTTGTCATGCTGACCTCGGCCATTGATGGGGGATGACCGATTATCAAGACAGTGAATGGAACGCTTTACTCCAAAAGTGTCATCCACGTAGTCAGGGACGACGCCTCTGCCTCAGGGCATCATTGCCCGTCGGCCTTGCAGGCCACCGGTGTGAACAAAGATCAGGCGAGTGCCCGAAATGAAGCGCCCGGCTGCGACTTCATGGTGCAGCGCCAGCAGCGCTTTGCCGGTGTAAAGCGGCTCCAGCGGGATACCGCCTTGCGCTTCACTGTTGGCGATGAACGCCATTAAATCCTCATCGGTTCTGGCAAAACTACCGCGACTGGCATCGAGCAACTGGTAACACGAAGACCTGCCCACCAACGCAGCCACATTCTGAGCGACGCCATGATCATCCGGGACCGCCAGCGCGCCATATACAGGGTGAGCGCCCGCCTCCGCCAGCACCAGCCCGGCCAGAGTGGTCCCGGTGCCCGCCGCCAGCCACCAACCGTGATAATCATCCCAACCCAGCGACTGCAACGGCTCTTTTATCAAGTCCAGCAATCGGGCACAGCCCAAGGCACCGGGCATGCCGCCGCCACCTTCAGGAATCGGATACAGCTCGGGATACTGCGCTTGCCATGGCAACCAGAAGCCCTCCTCATGCCGAGCGCGATAACCGCCATAACCCAGCCAGTGCAATTGCATCCCGAAGGCTTGCAGATCGAGCACCGTAGGCGTCACTTGCTCATGACCGCGCAGCAAGCCCACCGTGGGAAAACCAAAACGCCTGCCCGCCGCCGCCACCGCATGCAAATGATTGGAATGAGCGCCTCCAAGGCTGATGACGCCCGCCGCTCCATCCTGAGCCGCGCAAGCCAGATGCTCGGTGAGCTTGAACCACTTGTTGCCGCTGATCAGCGGATCGATAAGGTCCAGCCGCAGAATCGCGACTTCGATGCCTGCCTTTTGCAACCAGGGCAGGCTCAGACGTTCGAGAGGGGCTGTGGGTTGCCAGGTCAGTGCAGAGGCAAGCATGGAAAGATCAGGAATGAGAGGACGGGCCGCAGTGTACAGTTTTTGTATACCCTTGGGCCTTGGTCCCCGCACTCAGCAACTTTCAGACTTGCCGATCACTCGACCTTGAACCCCGGCTTGCCGTTTTCGGCCCGCCACTGTTTGATGGTGTTCACGATGCCTTCTGGGGAGGAGTCTGCATCTGGCTGGGGGTAATAAATGAGATCACTCCCGTCTGGATGCTCGATGATCGCCCTGAAGTGCCTGACCCATTTCCGGTGCGCAGCTTCACTTGCTGCGTTGACTACGCAAATATCCGTTACAAAACGGATAAATTCATGTTCAGTGTAGTCCTCGATTTTATTTTTCAACTCAGCCACGCTTCACCTCCGAATGTAACTTAGTGACGTTCAGGCTTACCGATCACTCGGCCTTGAACCCCGGTTTGCCGTTTTCAGCTCGCCACTGCTTGATGGTGTTCACGATGCCTTCTGGGGAGGAGTCTGCGTCTGGCTGTGGGTAATAAATGAGATCACTCCCGTCTGGATGCTCGGTAACATTCTCAAAATGGATAACCCATCGCCCATGCTCAGCCTCGCTCATCGCATTGACTGCACAAATGTCACTCACAAAACGGATGAATTCCAACTCGGAGTAATCCTCTAACTTGCCTTTCAACTCAGCCATGCTTCACCTCCGAATGCAATTTAATATGACGTGCAGGGGTAAGAATACGCATATTATTCACATCATAAACGGCAGCTCCGTTAGATATAAAGTCTATATGATGAATCTCAAACACCCTCCTCTCACCGACACTTTGCTTCTTCGGAGTATATGGAGCATAGCCTTTCTGCATCAGCACCTTATTTTCCGAAGAAAACTGACTTACAAGGAGTTCATCATCCGCTACCAGCTTCCAGAAGGCCTCTCTAAAGCGGGAAAAATTACTGAACTGCTTACCCCGTAACTGTTCAGCTATCTGCTTCGGTATAGGAGCACCCTCTCCCTCTCCCTCTGCCAATGCCTCTAACCAGTCATGGAAAACAGTCTGCCCCTCACCACTTACAACGCCCGGCATATTTCGAGGACTTTGGAAAACCGCGTAAAGTGCAGGCAGTCCAGAGTCCGCAGGAAATATAAAAATATAATCGTCGATCTCGACATCATCGAGCTCCGGATAAGTGTCAATTCTGCCAGCAACAGGAGTTAATGTCGCACCCTCATACACTGGGACTTCAGGTATATCGGCAGGTAGTGCAGTAGAACTGTTGCCCGGATTGACTATTGGCGTCCAGATCAGGGTCTTGGGCGGTATATCCGGCGTCGAGATCGAGTAAACGTTCAGTGCAGAATCGTATGCCGCAGCGATAACCCGTACGCTCCTCGATACATGTGCCCCGTCGGCAGGAATGACGATAATCTCCGTATGCCCACTGTCCGCCGACTTGAAGCCGAGACGGACAGGAAGATCAATGGGGCCGTGGTTTATCTCAGTAATCTGCGATGTTGTCAGGTCCGTCAGTGGCAGCATGAGTGCGTAGCGATTCGGCAACTCGCCGTTTCCCAACCTGGATGGATAAATCAAAGCACCCACACCGACCAGAAGACCGGAAGCTGCACCAGCAGCCAACTCAGCCAGTGCGGTAATTGAGGCGCGTATAGAGGCTTGCAAGGTTAGCGTAGCGCCATCGGCCGCCAAGACCCTCCCAGCCGTAGTAGCAAGTTGAGCACCAGCCTCAGTTGTCGCCCCATTGATCTGAAAAATATTTTGGGCAATCTGCTCTAGTCGCTGTTCTTCTCTTAACCTCTCGGTTTCAGCTTGAGCTTGTTCTACAGCCCGGGTTGCCGCTTCCGCCTGGGCTTGTTCCGCTGCTCGGGCTGCCGCCTCCACCTGGGCTTGTTCCACAGCTCGGGCTGCTGCCTCCGCCTGGGCTTGTTCCGCCGCTCGGGCTGCCGCTTCCGCCTTGGCTTGTTCCGCCGCTCGGGCTGCCGCTTCCGCTGCTACTTGCTTTTGCATTTCCGCCACTCTTGCGCTCAATGTAGCCGCTTGATCAGCCAACTTCCCAAGTGCTTCTTGTGCAAAACGGCGCTTATAAGCTGCTTCATGAGAGGTTTGGGCAAATCCATGAAGCTCCCGAGGACGGGGGTGACTATTCATAAAACGGATAACGACATCCATTTGCTGCTTAGGAGTCAACGACAATGGATCCGTCCCATAAAATCGATCCGCCGCCGCAGAAACCTGTTGGATTTCAGTTCTCTTTTTTTCCATAAGCTGTGCGCGCAAAACCAACTCACGCTGAAGCCCTTCGATTGTATTGGCGTCTTGAGAAACTCCCCCACGAGCAGCACTGAGTTCTTGTTCAAGAACTGAGTCAATCAAATCGAGGCTAGTCTGGAAGCTTTTTTCCCAATCCTGGAGAGTATGATACATAAAGGGACCAAATCGCATGGCTTCGGGTATCGAGGGCGCTGATGCTCCCCATGATCGTCCAAGGCTAAAGTCCCCAGTCGGTGGCTGCGCCCCAATATAAATAGGCGGCAGTGTTATTTGTTTCTTTGGCATTTATCATCCTTAAAAACAACGAGCCAGCATCCTGAACACAGGGCTTCAGGCACGTATAAAAAGTGCATCCATGCAATTATTGAAAGCAAAACAATGTGTAGGACAACGACTACTAAACAAAACCTGTTTAAACACTACCCAAGAAAAATGTACAGCAACATAAAACAATAAGTTCAATACATTTTATTACAAGAAAAAATCAAAAATATGAACCATTACTTTTGAAAAATTAAAATCAGACACATCGCAACCAACCGTAGGAAAAACCCTAAATCAAAAAAGTATTTGCGCACCAAAAAAGAAAAGGCGCTTGCGCGCCTTTCAACTAAAAAGAATGACTCAGTTCAAAATTACAACTCAGCAGCCAGCCTGGAACCCTGATCAATCGCTCGCTTGGCATCCAGCTCGGCAGCCACATCCGCGCCGCCAATCAGATGAACACGCTGCCCGGCCGCAACCAATCCGTCATACAGCTCGCGCAACGGGTCCTGGCCGGCGCAGATGACGATGTTGTCCACCGGCAGCAGTTTCTCTTCGCCTTCACCAATGCGGATATGCAGGCCGGCATCGTCGATTTTCAGGTACTGCACGCTGTTGAGCATTTGCACTTGCTTGTTTTTCAGGCCGGTGCGGTGAATCCAGCCGGTGGTCTTGCCCAGGCCATCGCCGACCTTGGTGTCCTTGCGTTGCAGCAGGAATACCTGACGCGCCGGGGCATGGGCTTCAGCCTTGATGCCTGCCACACCGCCACGCGCCTGCAAGGTCGTGTCGATGCCCCACTCTTTCCAGAAGGCGTCACGATCCTGGCTGGTGGAGACGCCCTGATGGACCAGGAACTCCGAGACATCGAAACCGATCCCGCCTGCCCCGATCACCGCCACGCTGCGGCCAACCGGTTTGCGTTGCAGGATCACGTCCAGATAGCTCAGCACCTTGGGGTTATCGATGCCGGGAATGGCCGGTGTGCGCGGCACGATTCCGGTGGCCAGCAGTACTTCGTCGAAACCGCCATCCAGCAGATCCTGCACCCCGACACGTGTTCCCAGGCGCAACTCTACGCCGGTGTTTTTCAGCTTGTGCTTGAAGTAGCGCAAGGTTTCATAAAACTCTTCCTTGCCCGGCACACGCTTGGCGATGTTGAACTGCCCACCGATTTCACTGGCCGAATCGAACAGCGTCACCTGATGACCACGCTCCGCCGCCACGCTTGCAGCCGCAAGGCCGGCAGGCCCTGCGCCCACCACCGCGACTTTCTTGACCTGCCGCACCGGCAGGTAATTGAGTTCGGTTTCATGACAGGCACGCGGGTTGACCAGACAACTGGTGAGTTTGCCGCCAAAGGTATGGTCCAGACAGGCCTGGTTGCAGCCGATACAGGTATTGATCTCGTCGGCGCGGCCTGCCGCTGCCTTGTTGACGAACTCCGGGTCGGCCAGAAACGGCCGGGCCATGGACACCATGTCGGCATCACCTTCGCTGAGGATATGCTCGGCTATCTCCGGGGTATTGATACGGTTGGTAGTGATCAGCGGGATCTTCACAGAACCACGCAATTTGGCCGTCACCTTGCTGAAGGCGCCACGTGGCACCTTGGTGGCGATGGTCGGGATTCGTGCTTCATGCCAGCCGATACCGGTGTTGATGATCGTCGCGCCAGCCTGCTCGATAGCCTTGGCCAGGGTCACGATTTCTTCCCAGGTACTGCCGCCTTCCACCAGATCCAGCATTGAAAGGCGGAAGATGATGATGAACTCAGACCCGACAGCTTCACGCACCCGGCGCACGATTTCCACCGGCAGACGCATGCGATTTTCGTAGCTGCCACCCCAACGGTCGGTGCGGTGGTTGGTCTGTGCGACCAGGAACTGGTTGATGAAATAGCCTTCCGAACCCATGACTTCAACGCCGTCATAACCAGCGCTCTGAGCCAGGGTCGAGCAGGTCACAAAGTCCTGAATCTGCTTTTCTATGCCCTCTTCGTCCAGCTCTCGCGGCGTGAACGGATTGATCGGTGCCTGAATGGCGCTGGGAGCGACTTGCTCGGGGCTGTAGGCGTAACGGCCAGCATGCAGGATCTGCAGACAGATCTTGCCGCCAGCTTCGTGAACCGCTTCAGTGACGATGCGATGTTGCTCGGCTTCTTCAGGCGTGGTCAGTTTTGCAGCGCCCTTGTAGACCCCGCCTTCCTTGTTCGGCGCAATACCGCCGGTGACCATCAGCCCCACGCCGCCACGGGCACGCTCGGCGAAGTACGCCGCCATGCGCTCGAAACCTCCGGGCCTTTCCTCAAGACCGGTATGCATCGAGCCCATCAGGGTCCGGTTGCGCAGAGTCGTGAAACCCAGGTCCAGCGGGGCCAGCAGGTGCGGATAGCGAGTGGCAGTCATGGGAGCGCTCCATCGGTTTCATCACGGAAAAGCGAGGACATCTATGCGTCCTCTTGTTCTATTGCGGGCTCGTTGTATGACCCGTTCATGGCACAAACAGTAAAGAGCCGACCCGCCTCGCTCAATGACCGAAAGTGACAAGTTATTGATCCAAACGTGCAGGCAGGCTAGGCTCTGTACGAAAGTCGGCGAGCGAAGGTCAGGCAAGGCAAAAACAGGCGAGGAACGGTCGGAGTCGCGCCCGACTTTACTGGTGTAAATGAGCATTCCGAGCCTGTTTTTAACGCAGCATCACCGAGCGCAGCCACTTATCGTACAAAGCCTAGTGTCCTGTCCTGGCCTTGGATCAACAGCACCTTATGCGTAAATTCTTCGGTATCTGCCTAATCCTGGCGAGTATCGCAACCCTTGTCAGTTATGGCCTGTGGACCGGGCAACGTGCGCAGGGACATTACCTGTCCGACCTGCGCATTCGTCTGGTCATCAACGAAGGCCAGCCCGGTGAGCGCGGCAACCTGCTGGGGGTCGAGCCCGAGCTGTTCCCCACCGACTACCAGAACCCCGGGCGTCTGCACCGCAAGCTGGCGGCCTACCTGCAACATGCCCGTGAACTGGGCCTGATCAATACCCGGACCATCGTTGTCCTGCCGGAACATGTGGGCACCTGGCTGTTTGTTTCAGGAGAGAAAAACCAGCTCTTTCAGGCCAGCGACCGGGATGAAGCCATGAGTTGGCTGCCTTGGAGCAACCCGCTGAAATTCATTGAGGCCTTCACTCAAGCCACCGGCGAGAATCGGCTGGAGGATGCTTATCTGCGCATGAAGGCGAACAGCATGGCGCGGGACTATCAAACCCTGTTCGGCGGCCTGGCCAAGGAGTTTGGCGTCACCCTGGTGGCTGGCAGCATCGTGCTGCCGGAGCCGCGTGTCGAAGCGGGTCAACTGCGGATCGGCAATGGCGCACTGTATAACAGCAGCCTTGTGTTTGGCAGCGACGGCATGCCACTCGGCCCGCCTCAACGCCAATTGTTTGCGAGCCCTTACCAGCACGATTATGTCGAGACAGCAGCCAGTGCGCCCTTGAACGTCATCGACACCCCGGCAGGTCGTCTGGCAGTGCTGATCGGCAGCGACAGCTGGTATCCGGGCAATTACGCACGCCTGAATGCTGACGGCGCCGAGCTGATTGCGGTGCCAGCCTTCGTTCCCGGCAAAAGTAGCTGGGCCAGCCCGTGGCGCGGATTCTGGGACAAGAGTGAAAACCCTGACACCGACCTCAAACCCGGCACGATCAGCGAAGGCGAAGCCTGGCGCCAACTGACCCTGACCGGCCGCACACCCGACAGCAATGCCCGGGCCGGTATCAGTGTGTTCCTGCACGGGCAGTTCTGGAACCAGGGCAGCTCCGGGCAAGGTTTTGCCAGCCACAACGGGCAGATCATCGGCGAGCAGCTTCTGGAAAACCGCGCCATGAGCGGCGCCCGTCTGATCAATATCTGGCTCTGACCATGCCTGACCTGACGCTGCGCCTCGGGGATCTTTCAGTGGGCTTTATCCAGAGCATGGGCGACGCCGTGCGCAGTTTCGGTCAGGACCCTGCCCCGCTTCTGGAACAATACGGCCTGGACACGGCGCGCCTGAGCGAAGCAGGCGCACGCCTGTCTATCCCGCGCTACATGCGTCTGGGCCATGCGGCCATCCAGCTTACCGGCCAACCGGGGCTGGGCTTGCGCATGGGACAGCTCAGCCGCCTCAGCCAGCTCGGACTGGCTGGTGTCACGGCAGCACAGGCACCGACCGTGCGCGAGGCTGCCCGGGTTCTGAGCCGTTTCGAAGCGCTGTATGGCTCCAACTATCGCGGTCAGTCGAGTTTTCATGAGGACGCAGAAGGTGCCTGGCTGCGCTTCTATTCCATCAGCCCCTACAACACCTACAACCGCTTTGTGGTGGACTCGATCCTTTGTGCCTGGATCAGCCACCTGTCAGCTCTGGCCGCCAGCCCCGTACGTGCTCAAAGGGTCGAGATCGAATTCGAAGCGCCTGAATATGCAGCCGACTACAGCTTGCTGAGCGACAACCCGGTGATCTTTGGCGCGGCGACCAATCAATTGCGTCTGGATCAGACAAGCCTGGCGCTGCGCAACCCTGAACACTGCCCAAGCACCTGGCAGCACTTGCTGCAATTGTGTGAAAAGGAACTGGAACAACTGACCCGCACCCGCAGCCTGCGCGAACGCATCATTCAGTTGCTGGGGCCGTTATTGAACGGAGGAAGGGAACCTGATCTGGAAGAGATCGCAGCCCGGCTCAAGCTGCCGACCTGGACACTGCGCCGAAAACTGGCCGATGAAGGCACCCGCTTTCGCACCATCCTCAATGACACTCGCCGTGATCTGGCGATGACTTACATCCGCGACACTGAACTGGCGTTCGGCGAGATCGCGTATCTGCTGGGTTTTGCCTCGGCCGAAGCCTTTCAACGCGCCTTCAAACGCTGGAACAGCCAGACTCCAGGAGAGTTTCGCCGCAGCCAGCGTCAAAGCGCCTGACGCCCCTCACAGTTCGGTAGCGTCGTCGGCGGGTTCCAGCGGGTCCAGCTCAAAGGCGCGGGATTCCAGCAGTTCTTCTTGATATTCGTCCATCTTTTCAGTCCTTTTGGGTGATTGATTGCCTGGTTGGAAACACTGAGATAACTGACCACAGGCACCACAGTAAAGTGCCAATATGAATAAAAATGTTACGTCTTATAAAAATACGAGCGCTGCGCAAATCAATTTAGCGCATTCGTCTTCCGCTCAATTCACCCTTGACTTGGCAACACCTCCCGCCATAACCTCCAGCCCATGAACCCAATCAAGCAATTCTTCGGCCAGATTATTATTACCGTCATTCCAGTCATGGCGGGTTAGCCGACGTTTGCAAAAAACCCGCCCTGGAGGCGGGTTTCTTCTGTCTCCCGGGCTACTTTCAGAACCAGGAGTCAGACATGATCATCATCCTTCGCTCTATCGCCCTTCGCCTGTCCTCGAACCTGATCATCCTGACCCAGCCCAAGGGGTTGACGCGATGACCGATCTGCTCAACCACTACGCCCGCAAGATCCTCACGTCCCGCGTCTATGACGTCGCCGTAGAAACCCCGTTGCAGGGCGCTCGCCAGCTTTCCGAGCGGCTGTCCAACCAGGTGCTGCTCAAGCGCGAAGACCTGCAACCGGTGTTCTCCTTCAAGATTCGTGGCGCCTATAACAAGCTGGCGCAATTGAGCCCCGAAGAGCTGGCGCGTGGCGTGGTCACGGCCTCGGCGGGCAACCATGCGCAAGGCCTGGCGTTGGCGGCGAAAGTATTGGGTATCAAGGCGACCATCGTCATGCCCAAGACCACGCCTGAGATCAAGGTCGAGGGTGTGCGCTCACGGGGCGCGCAAGTGGTGCTGCACGGTGATTCGTTCCCCGAGGCGCTGGCCTACTCGCTCAAGCTGGTGGACGAACAGGGCTTCGTCTACATCCATCCGTACGACGATCCTGACACCATTGCCGGGCAAGGCACGGTGGCCATGGAAATCCTGCGTCAGCAACCGGGCCAGCTGGACGCCATTTTCGTCCCGGTGGGCGGTGGCGGTCTGATTGCGGGCATTGCCGCTTACGTCAAATACTTGCGCCCGGACATCAAGGTCATCGGCGTCGAGCCGGACGACTCCAACTGCCTGCAAGTCGCCATGGCTGCCGGTGAGCGTGTGGTGCTGAATCAGGTCGGACTGTTTGCCGATGGCGTGGCGGTGGCGCAGATCGGCCATCACACCTTTGAGGTCTGTCGTCACTACGTCGATGAAGTCATCACCGTCAGCACCGACGAAATCTGCGCAGCCATCAAGGACATCTACGACGACACCCGCTCCATCACCGAACCGGCCGGTGCGCTGGGTGTGGCCGGGATCAAGAAATATGTCGAGCAACGTGGCATCAGCGGCCAGACGCTGGTGGCCATCGACTCCGGCGCCAACGTCAACTTCGACCGCCTGCGCCATGTGGCCGAGCGCGCCGAACTGGGTGAAGGCCGCGAAGCCATCATCGCCGTGACCATCCCCGAACAGCCGGGCAGCTTCAAGGCGTTCTGCCAGGCCATCGGCAAGCGCCAGATCACCGAGTTCAACTATCGCTACCACACCGACCGCGAAGCCCACATCTTTGTCGGCGTGCAGACCCACCCGGATACTGACCCACGCAGCGCCCTGATCGCCAGCCTGACGGAGCAAGGCTTCCCGGTGCTGGACCTGACCGATAACGAACTGGCCAAGCTGCATATCCGGCATATGGTCGGCGGGCATGCCGAGCGGGTGGATGATGAAGTGGTGCTGCGCTTCGAGTTCCCGGAACGGCCGGGCGCGCTGTTCAACTTCCTCAACAAACTGGGCGGGCGCTGGACCATCTCGATGTTCCACTACCGCAACCACGGCGCCGCCGATGGTCGCGTAGTGGCCGGGCTGGTGGTGCCGGAAGAGGAGCGGCATCTGGTGGGCGCAGCGCTGGAGGAGATTGGCTATCCGTATTGGGATGAGAGCCAGAATCCGGCGTACAAGCTGTTTCTGGGATAAACGATCGTAGGAGCGAATTCATTCGCGAAGCCTTTCGCGAATGAGCGGAGCGCCGCCCGATTCGCTCCTACGGGGGTTACTGATCTTCAGCGCTGAATGCCGCTGGCTCCGCAGGTGCTGCAACTGGTTCGCTGCTGACAGGTGTAGCCGGGGACTCTGGCGGTACCGTTTCGGCTTTCGGCTCAGCCTCGACCGGTTGAGGCGCCAAGGGAACCGGTGCCGGAACTGGAGCCGGTGCAGGAGCGGAAGCGGGAGCCGCTTCCGGCACGCCCAGATCAGCCTTGGGTTTCTCGACGATATGCGCAGCCTGCTTCACTTCTGGAGGCAGGAAATTTTCCACCAGCCCGAAAAAGCGCTCATAGAACTTGGCCGAAGCAACCGTCTCGCTGGCCACCTTGACCATCGAATCGTCGGTCGAGCCGATCGGCATCGATACCGAACCCAGCACGCCTACCCCCAGACTGGCCGAGTTGTTGGTTTTCTTCAGCGCATAACGGTCCTGCAAAGCGTTGGCGAACATGGTCGAACCGCCACCACCGACATCGGCCGCACAGACAAGGTTGAAACTGATCTCGATATGAGTCTCGCCCGTCTGCTGGAAGCTCTTGCGACCGCTGATCATTTTCGGGTCATTGCTGGTAATGATATAGCCCTGGCTGAGCAACGCACGCCGTCCGGCCTCACAGGACGAATCATCGCTGGCCGGGTAACTTCTGGAAAAAGTCCCTGCATCATCGAAATGCTCATGATCGTAGACAGCCTGCTTGGGAGACGAACAGCCAGCAATAACCAGCAGGACGGACGTCCAGCACGCAGTACGAAAGCTCAGTAACTTAAACATCGAGGATCCTGGGGAAGATAACTGTCAGCAGAACTGCAGACCGGGGAAACGTCGGTAAGTCTGCAACAAGGCCAGCGCAGGATCAACGCAGACAGTGAAAAGATGCTGATACAAATGACGATTTTTTCGTGTCGGGGCTTTGCAATCAGCCACAAACGCTTGATCAGGTGCCTTTCAACCCCGATCCCACACCGGTTCAGGCGCAAAGCGTTCGGCGAGGAAGTCCAGCAGTGCCCGCAATGCCGATGACATGTGTTTTCGGGAGGTGTAGACCGCGTAAATGCTCAGCTCCATTGGCTGGTAGTGGGTCAGCAGGGGTATCAGCCTGCCGTCCTGCATGAGCGGCGCCGCCAGATAGGTGGGGAGCAGCGCAATACCCGCTCCGCAAAGCGCAGCCTGCATGGTGGTGATCGAGTCATTGGTACTGAGGTTGCCCTGTACCGCAACGCTGCACGGCAAACCCTTGCGGGTGAAATGCCACAGGCTGCTGCTGTGGTAGGAATGGGTCAGGCAGTTATGCAGAGCCAGGTCTTCAATACTTTTAGGTCCGGAATGCGCCTGCAGATAAGCAGGCGATGCACAGACCACAGAGCGGCAGGTCGTCAGGCGGCGGGCAATCAGATTCGGGTCCAGGTCGTTGGTAATGCGAATCGCCAGGTCGAGGCGCTCATCGACCAGATTCACCGTGCGATCAAGCAACACCATGTCGACACGCACCTGCGAGTAGCGGCCAACGAACTCAGTGACGGCCTGGGTGAGCTGAGCCTGCCCAAAGGACGTGCTGGAGGTGATGCGCAGCAAGCCTTTGGGCTCATCCTCGGGCGCTGCCACGACGGCACGCATGTCTTCCGCCAAATCGAGCATCCGCCGGCACAACGGCAAAACCTCGGCGCCAGCGGCAGTAAGGTTCAGGCGTCTGGTGGTGCGGTGCATCAGCCGGGCACCGGTCCACTCTTCAAGCTCGGCCAGGAATCTTGAAATGACAGGCCGCGACAACCCGAGTTTGTCGGCAGCCGCAGTCTGGCTGCCGCAATCAACGACCGTGACGAAAGCTTGCATGGCCTGCAATTTGTCCATTATTCGACCGGTTTCAGCAACAAATATGGGCCTAATCTAGCGTTTTTCAGTCTATAAATCTCAACTAATCTGGACTTCTCTTAATACAGCCCGGATGGAGATTTTCATGCTACCGCTATTTGCACGACGCTTTGTTGCCAGCATCGCCCTGCTCGGCTTCGCCGGCACCAGCCTGGCAGCACAGCCATTGAAGCTGGATGTCTACAACCCAGGAGCAGAGGGGATCTTCCCGGTGTCGTCGGTGCTGGTCACAGCCGAGAAAGATGCAATCCTGGTCGATGCACAATTTTCCACAACACAGGCCGAGCAGGTCGTGGAGAAGATCCGTAAAAGCGGCAAGAACCTCACCACCATCTACATCAGCCATGGCGACCCGGATTATTACTTCGGCCTGCAAGCCATTACCGAGGCCTACCCAAAGGCCAAGGTAGTGGCCAGTGCTGAAACCGTCGCTCACATCAAGGAAACCAAGGACGGCAAACTGGCCTATTGGGGACCGAAGCTGGGCGCTGGCGCACCGAGCAAGATCATCGTTCCCGAAGTCATTCAGGGCAGCAGCCTGAAGCTTGAAGGCCAGGACCTGCAGATCGTCGGCCTTGACGGCCCGCAGCCTGACCGGACATTCGTATGGGTACCTTCCATCAAGGCAGTGATCGGTGGCGTGGTGCTGGCCAACAACATCCATGTGTGGATGGCCGACACTCAAAGTGCCAAATCGCATCAGGACTGGCTGGCAACCCTGGCCACCATCGAGAAACTGAAGCCCGCAACCATCGTTCCCGGCCACTTCCTGCCGGGTGAACTCAAGTCGGAACAGGCACCCGCCTTTACCGCGAACTACATCAAGACCTTCGATGCAGAAACCGCCAAGGCCAAGGATTCCGCAGCGCTGATCCAGGCAATGAAAACTCATTACCCGAAACTGGGTGAGGAGTCTTCACTGGAACTCAGTGCCAAAGTAGCCAAAGGCGAAATGAAGTGGTGAACAAGAGTTGAATGACAAAGCTGCGCTTGTAATGAGCGCAGCTTTTTTTGCATAAATCGCAGGCAAAAAAAAAGCGACCGGTTAAGATCGCTTTTTCTTTTGCTTCAAGGAGTTCAATGCCTTGAAGCTTTGTATGGCGCAGCGGACGGGACTCGAACCCGCGACCCCCGGCGTGACAGGCCGGTAT